>JAFAHS010000212.1 GCA_019237115.1 Deltaproteobacteria bacterium | reverse complement strand
GTATTGCTTGCCACCGATCAGCAGCGAGAGAACATCGCGAGCAGTGAGCGCGGCATCGACCTCGACGGGTTCGCCATCCACGGTGCAGTGCCAACTGCGCTCGCCGCGCGTCAGCTCGACGTGGTGGGTCTTGCCATCTACCGTAACGTCGTAGGTCATGCGCTATCGCTCCCTGAGCGCCTCCAGGCGGCCGGCGCGCTTCCATCCTGAAATCTCCGCTTGCGCTCCCGTCCCGTTGCCGGTCGGGGCTTCAGCAGCCTGGCCGTTTGCGGACTGCAAAGTCGCCTTTGGATCCATGCTGGCGAAGATTCCCGCCCCAATGGCCGCGATCAGCGTCGCCCGCTTGTCGCTTTCCGCCGAGGGCTGGGCCAGCATGCGGTCCAGGAATCCCGTATCGAGCTTGCCCGCGCGGAAATCGGGATCGTGCAGAATGCGCCGGAAGAGCGAAATATTCGTCTTTATGCCGCCGACGAAATACTCGTACAGCGCGCGCAGCAGGCGATTGATCGCATCCTCGCGCGTCTCCCCGTAGCCCACCAGTTTGGCCAGCAGCGGATCGTAGTCGATGGGCACCGTCCAGCCTTCGTACATGCCGCTATCGCGGCGGATACCCGGGCCGGAGGGAGAAATCAGCCGCGTAATCTGCCCGGGAGAGGGAAAGAAATGATTGTCCGGATCCTCGGCGTAGATGCGGCACTCGATCGCGTGCCCGCGCAGCTTAACCTCTTCCTGGGTGAAGGGCAGCTTCTCGCCGCTCGCAACCCGGAGCTGGAGATGAACCAGGTCCAGGCCGGTCACAAATTCCGTTACCGGATGCTCCACCTGAAGCCGGGTATTCATCTCGAGAAAGTAGAAATTGCGCTGCTCGTCTACCAGGAACTCAACCGTGCCGGCATTCTGGTAACTGGCAGCTTTGGCAACCCGGACCGCCACCTCGCCCATGCGCCGCCGCATCTCGGCATCGACGATCGGCGACGGCGCTTCCTCCAGCACCTTCTGGTGACGCCGCTGGATAGAGCATTCGCGCTCTCCGAGGTAGACGACGTTGCCGTGCTCATCGCCAAAGACCTGCATCTCCACGTGCCGGGGATTAACGATGAACTTCTCGATATACACCTCGTTATCGCCGAAGGAGCGCTGCGCCTCGCTGCGCGCCGCCTCATAGGCCGAACGCAGGTCCGCGGGCGTACTCACCATGCGCATGCCCTTGCCGCCGCCGCCCGCCGCCGCCTTCAGCATCACGGGATAGCCAATCTGCTCGGCCATGCGTTCGATGGCGTCGAATTCCAGTCCTCGCTCAGAGCCAGGAACAAAGGGTACGCCTGCCTTTTTCATGTTTTGACGGGCGCGTGTCTTGGAGCCCATCATCTCCATCGACTGCGCCGTTGGGCCGATGAACTTCACGCCCGCATCTTTGCAGGCCCGGGCAAACTTCGCGTACTCGGCAAGAAATCCGTACCCGGGATGAATGGCTTCTGCGCCGCTGCGCCGCGCCACATCGAGAATTTTCTCGATGTTCAGGTACGATTCGCTCGCCGTGGCCGGGCCGATGTGATAGGCGTAATCGGCTTTGCGGACGTGCAGCGCCCGCCGGTCGACATCCGAAAACACCGCCACCGACTCGATGCCCATCTCGCGGCACGCGCGGATGATGCGCACGGCGATTTCGCCCCGATTGGCTATAAGAATGCGCTTGAACATGAAGAACTTCCCTGGAGGCGCGAAACTGGATTGTAAAGCATGGGGGATGCAAGGTAAGTGACGTCGTCACACGATGCGGTGACTGTCGTCAATACGGATTATTAGACGAGGCGCCAATAACAAACGCCCCTCTCGCAAGAGGGGCGCGATAACACGACACTCGCAACCGGCTACTCTTTGGCCGGCGTCTCGGTGGTGACGATACCCGAAGGCCCAGCCTTTTCGGCTTTGGCTTTCTTGGTAGCCAGGTTCTTGTCCACCCACTCGTCGGCTGTTTTCAGGTCCGTCTTGCGCGCATGCGGATCGTCACACTGCAGA
>JAFAHS010000007.1 GCA_019237115.1 Deltaproteobacteria bacterium | reverse complement strand
CGGTCGCGCGACGAGCCCGGCTCGTGCGTCGCCATGCCGACTGGCAGTTGTGTTTGACGTTGAATGTTCAACCGACTGGTTCGCGTGCTCGGTCAACGAGCGGAGCGGACGCGGCAGCGATCGTCCAGCACCCACTCTGCATTCCGTTCAAGATAAACTGGTATTGCTGGTCGAGGGAATTGCAGAACCTCCTGTTCCTCTCCTTGATCAAAGACCTGAGTGCGCCTGCGTTCGCTTCAAGGCGAGAGAACGTTTGGATCAGCTTTTCAGGTTCCAAATCCCTAATATTCAGGCAGTAGTCCGACATCCCCATTGCGGCCATCAACGAGTCGCACTTGTGGTGAAACGCGATCGAGATGACCGGTTTTTCGCAAAGCAGCGCCAGAAGGACATTGTGAAATCTTGTGGCCACGACCGCGTCGGTCGCGGCGAGCTGAGATAGAAGGTCGTCTACGGAATGAATGGGTTCATCTATGATACGACTGGGGTCGTAGATTGTCGGGGATTGCGTCAACAATTGCAGGAACGTCTGTTTTGCGGGTGCGTCCGCAAAGTCGCCGATCAACAGTCTGATATTGTAGCCCCGGGCCAGCAACCATCTCGCGGTTTCCGCAAGTGCTTGCAGATAGGACGCTTGGGCGGGCGCGTTTGGGCTAAGTTTGCCGTACCCCCAGACGTGGTCCATCACCCCGATCCCAATGATTGCCCCAGCTCCCATGCGTCCATCGCGGGGCGTTATCGCTTTCTTGGGAAGACTGAAAGCCAGATCAGGTAAAACTCGGTCCCTATTAGCTGGGATCCCGATGCCTTGAAGATGATGGACTGTGGACTCGTCTCGATAAGATCGGAAGTCCGCTAGGGAAAGAAGCGACCTGACGACGAGTTTTCCGACGGAGGTGAAAAAGGGACCGGCGCCGACGCTGATGAAGGCTAATCGACAACCGCAGATCTTTGCTGTCACCGACCATCTGAACAAACCGTAGGGCCCCCAACCCAGGCCCATTAGGCCATATGCATCCGTTAGTAATCCGGTTCCCGGGACAATCAGTATATCGGTGCCCCATAGATTTGCAATACATTCGAGCCATCGAATGGGCTCGCCTATGCCGATCCAGAATTTCCGCACCGCGTTGGTCAGTCGGTTCCTTGGAGTCCAGGACTTAGCATATGTGCGAGCAATCGGTATTGCCCTGATATGGTAAGTCGCAGCGGTAGTCCGAGGACCTGTACAGATACAAGTCACCATTGCGTCTGGTTGAATGCGACGGAGATGACAAAGAACCGCCTGAAGGGTCGCCTCATTACCAAAATTGCTGCCATCGAAGTGACCGAAGATGGCAATCCTTCTTGGTTTGCCTCCGCGCTTACTCATTTAGCATTCCTGCCTCACAACGGGCGGTCACGTCGGTTGCCCCAGTACCGGCGGATCCGCTGAACGGAGGCTAGAGCGCAGCTCAATTTCAGGGGTATCGCGCACGTCTCCGGAAAGAATCTCAGGAACGGCCGCCATCCGCCAACGGCTCATCCCCGATGCACGCGAACTCGATCCAGTTCCACACGAAGCTGATCTCTTCTCCATTCCAAATACATGAAGAAAAAAATGCGGGGACATTCAATCAAATAGCGTCGAGCAAGCCGTCGTGGATCGGAGAAGAGACGATACAGCCATTCCAGACCAGCTTTCTGAAGCCAAAGCGGCGCACGACGCTGGTCTCCGGTAAGAAAGTCAATCGAAGCGCCTATGCACAATCCGACCCCTCGGGCTTTCGGATGGTCGGCAATGCGGCTGGCAAGAATTTCTTGCTGCGGCATCCCTACTGCAAGAAAAACCAGTGGAGCCTGTGCTTTTACGACGAAGTCGACACATTTCTGTACCTCGAGCTCCGATTTTATGAATCTCATCGGGGGCGTGTGAACGAGAACGTTGACGCCAGGGTATCTGTCTTGCAGTCGAGCGCAAGCCGCGCCGGTCGAACCGACGACCACTACAGTTAGATGTTGCTTCCCGGCGCGTGCGATGAGATCCGCTGTGAGATCACTGCCCACAATGACAGGAAGCCTAAGACGGCTCACCCGAGCTAGGCGACTCAGCACACGGCTATCGCAGAACGTACGCCACGCTCGTTCATAGAGCGGTCGCATAGAAGTCGGATCTTCGAGCAATCTTACTATGTGCTGTACGTTTGGCGTAACGACGTATTTAAATCGCCCATGCGTCTCAGCAAGGATGTTGCGTGCAGCTTCTTCCACCGTCCCGGTATCGAAACGATAGCCGAGGAAATAAACGCTTTCCGCCGTGGACATATTGTCTCTCCGACATCAAACCAAACGAAAGCTGTTCAGGGCCCAATCGCTTCAAGCGACAAGGGCGTGTTGCTCAGGCCGACACGAGTGCCCTCAAAGGCCGCTTCCGTGGGGAACCCGTCAGGGTGCGCCATGGAACCTGACGAATCGTGAGCAGTCAGAGCCTGTCCGGGAAGTTAACGAATCGTTGGAATCGCTTATGATTCAAGGAAGGCGACCCGAATCACTTGAGGGTGGTCGCCGATGTGGACCAACGAAAATCGCGCCCGCTACGATCGCAGTCAGCTGCGCTATCCGAGCGATTTGACCGACGCGGAATGGGCGCATGTCGAGTCGCTCGTTCCGCCGGCCAAGCGTGGCGGCAACCGACGCCATGTTGATGAGCGAGAGGTCGTCAACGGCCTGATGTACGTACTCAGCACCGGCCGCTGGAAATTTAGTCAGACCGGTCCATTGGGACTGGGTGACTGCCATGCCAGAGTTGGGCCCGCTCGGCATTGGTCCGAGCCGTGGCGGCCCGCTTGCCTATCCTCAAGCAGTCATGTTGGTAGGAGCGGAGGAAGCGCCTGAACTCCAGGTCGTCGTAGCGCGGCAGGCCTTTGAGCCAGCTCCTGAGATAACCCCACAGCATGGCTATGCTGCCGAGCAGCACTGGGTAGGTCGGCAGGCGATAGATGACCACCGCCAGGTGGTAAAGCGGCGAGGTACCCATGAAATACTGCCCGAACCCATGCCGAAGCCGTCCGGTCCAGATACCCTTCTGGCTTGCGCCGGCCGGGCGCAGATGGACAAAGCGAAGGCGTTCGTTATCGATGCTCTCGGCGATCCAGCCGAGCATGCGAGCCCGGTGGCAGTCAATGCCGTCCCACATAACTTGGCGCACGAAGCCGCCGATCTCCTGGAAACAGGCTACACGATAGAACTTGGTCATCCCGACCGACATTTCGTCCCCGCAGATCTCTGGCACCAGTGTTCCGCTCTGGGGGTGGACGAACCATGGCTTGCCAGATGTGGTCCCGACGCGCGGATCGCTCTCCATCCGCTGCATCAGCAGCTCGAAGTAGGGAACAGGCAGGTCAAGATCCATGTCGAGCTTGCAGAGATACTCGAAGTCCTCCAGGCGCACCGTGTTCAAGCCAGCGTAAAAGGCCTCTATGACGCCGGGCCCCACCTGTCGGCGACCCCGGTCAGTGCGGCGCGCCACGCGGAGATATGGCAGTCGGCGAGCGTACTCCTCAAGAATGGCCGAGGTTCCATCGGTCGATCCGTCGTCGACCACCACCCAAGCGGCGGGCTGCACTGACTGCGCCGCCACGCTGTCGAGCGTGCGGCGGAGGTACTGGGCTTCGTCCCGGCAAGGCGAGATGAGCAGGTAGCGTCGCGAGGAGTTCACGTGTAGAAGCTCATTGAGGGGACCGCGCGCGCGCGCAGGATAGGAAAAATACCGAATCTGACGCAGATTAACGATGTCGACCCTAGCCTGGAAGGACCGGCCGGCCTCAGTCGCGGTGACGCCGGCACGAGAGCCACGTTCCAGGACCAGAACTCGCGAGGACGCAGTGATGTGCGCCGCGGGGCCGATGGGCCGTGCCGAGTGCTGTCGCGCGAGCGGCAGCAAACCGCTTCACGAGCCGAGTCAAGCGTTGGTGAAGTACTTGGCGACAGAGCGGTATTGATAGCCGCCACCATAACCCGGCAGTTCATTGAAATCGACCTTATTGAGGACGATGCCCGCGACGCGATCCACTTCCGGCCTCAAAACCCTGAACGCTTCGCGGATGCTGGCAAGCGGCGTGCGGCGCCACTCGACGACCACCAAAATCTTGTCGGCGACATTTCCGAGGGCGAGCGCATCCACGACCGGCAGCAAAGGCGGAGCATCCATCACGATATAGTCAAAATGGCCCCTCAGCGCGGCGATGAGATCCAGCATTCGCTGAGACATCAGCAGGTGCGCTGGGTTTGGTACCTTGGATCCGGCGGGAATCACATTAATCTTCGTCACCGACTCTTCGGTGATTACATCCGGCAGCACGGCTGTACCCCGGAGTACCTCGGACAAGCCTTTTTGACGCTTCCGTCGGAGCGCCTCCGAGGTCGAGCGCAAGCGCAAATCGCAGTCGAGGAGAACGGTTCTCTTGCCTGAGCTGACGCTAGAAGCTGCGAGTAACATAGCGGCGGTCGATTTACCTTCGCCAGGTAGCGCCGAAGTGACTAAAATTACCTTTGGATTGGCGCTCGAAAGCTCTAGACTTACTCGCATTGCCTGCACGGCCTCGTTTAAGTGCGAGAAAG
>JAFAHS010000408.1 GCA_019237115.1 Deltaproteobacteria bacterium | reverse complement strand
TGACTCTTTCATTCACTACTCCACGCCGGTTTATCCCGGCGCACTCCGCACCCTGCTAGACTAATCGCGCTAGACGGAGCTCTGCGGAGCGCTCCGTCCCTGGGCAATTACCCACAACGAGGTAGCACTGAAGAGAATCGCGACGATGGTAATTTGGGTGCTGGCGGTCCGTACGAGCACAATTATGTGCACCCCCGAATAATCACGACGAGCGAACGGGCTTCCAAAAATGAGAAAATCTCCGTTTTCACAGCGTTGGGAGTATGAAATTAACCTTCAGGTGGACAGGGATATCATCGGGCAAGGGTTCAATCAGGTTTCAGTCAAGTCGAGAGGGTCACGACTCGCGGGCTCGGCCTTACTCTAGTCACACGGCCCCCCGCTCGGGGGAGTTCGATGTACAAGTGGTTCTTTCCTTCGACGACGCCGCCAGGAGAAGAGCTCGTATGAAAGACTCATTACCAACAGAAAGAGAGAGGCTAGGAACAAAACGACTATCCGCGGGACCCACCGAGTGGTCTGGAACATCCCAAGGCTCGGAATGCGGTAGGCTAGGGGGCACCAAAGGATGAAGCCGCAACTCAGAAGTACAATGGCGTAAATGTACTTCGCCGATGGGTCCAGCAAGCTGTAGCGCACGGCGCGCGACAGTCTATCTACGTGATCGAACATTTATTCTCTCGTGGCGCGGATCGTGGGCTGCCACGACCCAGCCAGTGCCTGTCGAACGTGATGCTCTCTGAATCGTAAATCCGGAAAATTAGGCGAGGGCAGCGAGAGACTCTTTTGCTCCGACGATCAGTCTAGGCAGCCCGATCTCCGGGGCATGCACAGTTCGCGTAAAGAGTCTCGCTACCCTGCCTTGCGCTGTGAGATTCGAGCGAAGAGACGCTCAACCGGAGGGATGCGCGTCGCCCACACTCCAGCAGCGCTATTTCCAGCATAAGAATCTATGCGTTGGGGGCGCAAGGAAAATCTCGCACATAGGATGATGATTCTTTTCACTTTTTGCCCGACGCGGGAAACATCCTCGCTCAAGCCTCCTCTTCCAAGCTTCATCCTCCTCTCCCAAGCTTTCCCGACCCATGCCAATTGTGTGCCCCGTCGATAAACGCGCTGAAACATGACGCGAACATTCTTGACGATACCGCCCGGGCCTCATCGCGAGATATCGTCCAGGGCAGCGTCAATTTCCATTAGATTTGGAACCTTGGCGGAGAGTAGGCGCCGAGCTGCGTTCGCATTGTTCAAGTTGCTCCAAGAGGCCGGTTCACCCCATGGGCCAGCGAGGCAGCCTGCTCTCCCCTCATTACCGGTGATGTCTGGCGCAATTGCTTCGCGAGCCGGTGAATCTCCACTTCGGCACGTTTTTCGTCCGAAGGCGTTTCCGAAAATCTCAGCGACCAGCTTCACTCGCTGGACGTCAATACGCGACCAAATTCTTTGGAAAGAGACCGCCGAGGCCGCACCTACCACAAGGTCATTAACCGTCACTGATATCAAAATGCCCGATTTAAGAGAGACGCGACGCGGCGATGGCGATGCCGATAGTGCGGACCAGCGAGGTCGACGGCGCATCAAGCTCGAGCGACTTGGTTGCAATACTAGGCTCTCGGATTAAGCGAATCGACGAACCCTCGAATACCAAGCGGGGCTCAGCTCCAAAGTTTTCCGGCAGTGAGTTCGGCGCGCGTCATGCTCGCGGCCTAACTCAAAGAGCGCCGCCCAGATCGACATAGACAACACGTCGCAAATTGCCCAAACGACTATGATCGTCAGCGAAGTCATGACTTGCCTCCTTGCCGAGGCGAATAAAGCACAAGAGAATAGTGAGTGTACCCACCGCAAGAGACCACGCAGCAAGATCCGCGCCTGCTACCTTTCGCCGCAGTTCTTGGATTTTTGCGCCGAGTTGTTCTCATGAAGGTGTCGTTTGTTCAAATTTGGCTGCAGATGGTGAACGCCATTCAGCGGGTCCTTAACCAATTCGCTGTTTGCGAAGCACTACGGCCGGAACTCGTTTACCTTCCCGGCGTGCTCGCGCGACCCGGAATATATGTTGTTCGTCGCGGCGTCCCGCTCAAGCCTTGCCACGTGAGGTTCTGATTTCGCTCGCGACAATTCCTCCAAAGCGTAACGTATGTCGCGGCATTTCGCTTCAGTTTCAAAAGCTTACTCGCGGCGATCCTTTCGGCCGAGGCGGAAAAACCCGACCGCGTTAGGGACCCGGACCTTGGCGCGCGGATTAATCCTCAGGTTCTAGGATCCGACGATCAGTTGGTGGCCGATCGCCCAACACGGTTTCATACCCGTACACGGAACCGAGAGCTGGTAGTGCGCGCTGTTAGGCCGTTACGGGCCGACTTCGCCTCCTTGCGATCTGGAAACGCGCTGTCGTAGCGAGCGCGTCTTAAAGTCATCTCGGTTTTCGAGGTGACACGTATGTATTTCTTTCACTGGTCAATGGCCTCGATGCTGACTTTTCCTACGAAAATTGTGGGCATACCTTTTGCGTGCCTTAAGGGTGCGCCCGAGGCGCGTGGCGCCACTTGCGTAGCTCCGACTCTTCTTATTCTCACGCCCTGATCCGCACACGGTTCTGGCACCACACGAAGGCTTCTTCGAGGAGCGGGGAATGAAAATACTGCAAAATGTTAAAGGGATCGGGCCAATTTTTATTGCGGCGGTTATTGCCGCCGCCCTCACCGGTTGCGCGACCTCTAGGGAGCAGCCGTCGGATGCAAATACCACCGCGAACGCAGCCGCGACGCCAGCGGCGCGGCCGACCGTAACAACCGCTAAGATCAAACCCGCAAAACGAACGGTTCAGTCCGCAGAGACGTCCGGAAAAGCGACCAGTGCGGCGGTCCTCTCGGATATTCATCGGGCCGATTTGAAGGAGATCCCAATCGGCCAGATGGCGCAAGGAAAGGCATCAACCGACGAGGTTCGCGAGTACGCAAATCAGCTGGTAAAGGACCGTACCAGCGCCGATCAACAAGTGATTGCGATGGCGCAGAAAAAGAACCTGCGTCTGCGCGATCAGACGTCCAGACAGGGTCCCGAACTGGCAAGGCTCAACACCCTGAACGGTCCATCGTTTGACAAGTACTTCCTGCGGCAGACGGCAGCAGATAACGACAAGCTGGTGCGCAGCTTGCGGAAGGAGCGCGAAGACGCCAGCGACGACGATATCGAAGCGTTGATCGACAAGATTCTTCCCATCCTGGAGCAGGACCAGGAACTCGCTCAAGTTCTTATAAAGAAGGAGCAGGCTTAGGCGGCCTGATCGGGGCTATGGCTGTAAATTTAGACGCCGAAGCCAGGCTTGCCGGACTGATCGAAGCTATGGCTGCAAATTCAGACACTCAAGCTCTGCCGAGTTTTTCGTGGGGCGAGAAACTCGCTGCCGGGGCACTCGCGGGCATACTCGCGGCGATCCTGATGACCGGCTCTTTGATGGCCTATTCGGAAGCCATTGGCGCGGGCGTCTGGATGCCTCTCAAAACTCTCGCCGCCCTGGTTTATGGCGTCGAAGCGTTGCTCGCAGGATCCCTGGCCATATCCACTGGAGCGGGCATTCAACTCGGATTTTCGATCGCACTTGGAATCTTGTTCGGGCTGGCCGTGTCGCGCCGGACGTCGGTTGTTCTGGCCCTGTTCGCCGGTTTGGCGATCGGAATCGCGATCTGGGCGGCAATGGAACTTTACGTGCTGCCATTCTGGGACCCGACCATGGCTGCGCGGATCGCGCTGATGCCGGTTGCGTATTTCGTAGCCCACGTGCTGTTCGGCATCGGTCTTGGCATCACGCCGCTCCTGGTCCGTGCGCTCAGCCGAGGACGCGTTGGTGAAACACCGCGTATGGAGCGTTCTGTGAAACCTCTCAGATCTTGAACTAACCTGAGTGAGCCGCCATGCCTTCAGATTCTCCAATCCTGCAGTCTGTTCAAAGACACAGTATTCTTGTTTTAAGCGGAGCTTTTTTCGGGACGCTGATCGCCGCCTTGTTCATCGCGTCGTTCTTCCTCGACGACATCATCCGCGCTCGAACTCAAGCGGCAATGAACCAGAAGCTTACTGGTTACCACGTTGCGCTTGATCACGCGCATCTGCAGCTGGTCGGCGGAATTCTCACGCTGAAAGGGCTCAGGGTCATCCAGCAAGCGCATCCTCATCCGCCCATCGCGGACATCGCGATGTTGCGGTTTCACATCCAGCTGAAGGAGCTTTTCTCGCGCCGGATCGTCGCAGACGTGCTGCTGCACCGTCCCAGGATCCATATTGATCAGACACAGTTCGTGTCGGAAAAGAACAGCAAAGTCCCCCTGCGGCAGAAAGGATGGCAGGACGCGCTCGAAGCCGCTTACCCGTTCAAGATCAACCGCATCACGATCGATCATGGTGACATCGTCTACATCCAGGACGCGAGGAATCCGCCGCTTCATTTGGCGGGGCTGAACTTCACCGCTGACAACATCCGCAACATCCACGCGCCCGATAACGCCTACCCGTCCCGGTTTCACGCGAGCCTGGTAATCTTTGATACCGGCCACGCCACTGTTGACGGCCACGCGAACTTCCTCGAGGAACCATTCCCCGGCGCGCGTGCGCAGTACCAGATTACCAACGTGCCGCTCAGCGCGTTCGATCCGGAGATTCGCCAGGTCAATATCACGGTGCGCGGCGGGCGCCTGGCCAGCGACGGTCTGCTCGAATACTCACCCAAGGTAACCAGGGTCGAAGTCAACAACGCGACGATCGCGGACGTCGGCGTCGGCTACATTCACTCGCCCGCCACGCAGAAGCAGGAAGCGCAGCGGGTCAAGGAAACCGGCCAGCAGATCGAAAAACAGAACAATCGCCCAGCGGTCGATATCACCGTGCGCGAGTTCGACGTCCACCACGGGGACTTCTCGTACACCGATCAGACGGGCAATCCGAACTACGGGCTCTTCATCAACGACACTGATGTGGCGCTCAAGAATTTGTCGAATCACCAGCAGCAGGGGCCCGCGGACGTATCGCTTCACGGTAAGTTCATGGGCAGCGGCGATACGAACGTATCGGGGACCTTCCTGGCAAGTGGGGGCGGACCCGCCTTCGACCTGAAGCTCGCGCTGGTGAACACCGACTTGCCATCGCTGAATGATCTCCTCCGATCGTTTGGAAGCTTCGATGTGGCGGCGGGCAAGCTTTCCGTATACTCGCAGGTCGCGGTTAAGGACGGCAATATCGACGGCTACGTGAAGCCGATGTTCGCGGACCTCGAGGTCTATAACTACCAGAAGGACAAGAATACGCCGATCATGCACCAGGCGAAGGAATTGGTGATTGGCGGCGCGTCACACCTGCTCAAGAGTCATCGTACCAATCAGGTCGCGAGTGATGTGGACCTTAAGGGAAAACTGACGAGTCCCGACGTCGACACCTGGCAGGCGCTCGGCCAGGTGCTGCGCAACGCTTTCATCCAGGCGATAATTCCGGGATTCGATCGCGCGGTCGCGGCTAACTCCGGGAGCGACACCGTCAGGCAGTCGTCGGCAGTGCATTAGTTCCGGCCTTGTCCGGCGATTTTATTGATACGGTCCTGAGAGAAAAATATTCGCTCAGAGAGTAGTGGTACCGCGTGCTGAGATACGCATATCTGCCGTGATTTCAACGAATTTGAACGGAGTTGAAGCCGGTCGCGGGCATGGCCGTGAAGTCTCCAACTATGGCCCGCTGGCCCTCCCAAGAAAACCGCAGGGGAGATGCAGGGTTGTTGAATGAAGTAAAGAAGTATCAGCGATTGGTTTGGTTAAGCCCCTATTCTCAGGCCTTTTTTTAAGCATTCGGTACGAACCCCGCCCAAGTATTGTCGTTAATCCGTTCTGACCGAGGTGCGCCCTACGTTCGGCGACAATAGATTCAGTCCCGGTCGCCTGTCGGGACAAAGTTTGCAACACCTGGGATAGACGCTCGAGGTCGAAAGGATCTAACTGCCTCTGGGAAAAAACTGATTGATAATCATCTCCAGTTTCGGAAATTCACCGGTTTGGTGAGCTCGGCATCAAAGCCACTTTCCTTGTACTTCCGTAAATCATGTTCCATTCCAAATCCTGTCAAAGCGATCGCAGGCATTGCGGAAACGCTGCGCACTTGGCGAATCAGATCGATGCCAGTACCGTCGGGCAAGCCGATGTCGCTGATAAGGAGGCTAAATTCTCTTTCACCCAAAATCTTCAGAGCGTCAGCCACAGTGCCAGCGGTTTGGACCGAATAGCCTTTTTCGCGCAGAAGACGGCCCATAACTTCCGCTGAGTCTTCATGATCCTCGACCAGCAGGATGCCTATTTCCTGCGGGTTTTGCCGGGCCGCGATCCGTGGATCTTCCGCGGTAGGCAGTTTCAATGCGGATGCGGAAATCGAGGGCAATAGCACTGCGAACTGACTCCCTTGCCCAGGGCCAGCACTCTCGGCAGTTATAGTCCCGGCATGAGCGTCCACCAACGCTTTCGAGATAGCCATACCGAGACCCATTCCTCCGTACTTGCTGACTTCGACTCCCTGCTCGAATGGCTTGAAGAGGCGGTTCAGAATTTCCGGTGTCATGCCAATACCGTCGTCCTTAAACTTCAGGATCAGTCGCCTTTGCGCATCATCTTCACTGCGAATGGAGATGTTTCCGCCACGGTCGGTGAACTTTATTGCGTTGCTTAATATATTGCTGAACACCTGCTGCAAACGAACAGCGTCGCCTTTTACGTAGTGTCGAGCAGCATTCAGTTCAGTCGAGAAATTGAGTTGCTTTTCGCTCATCCGACCGCCCAGAATCGTTGCAACCGAGCGGACCAGCTCGTGAGCGTCCACTAGCTCCAAATTAAGTGACATCTTACCCGCCGCAATTCGATTTAGGTCTAGGAGGTCGTCGATCAGGCGCGCCTCCAGTTCCACGTTCCGCCGAAGCACCTGGACGTCGCCCAGAAGGAAAGCAGGGAATCGATGACTCGCTTCCCAGTTGGTCAGAATGGCCAAAACCGGAGTAAGAGGTGTTCTCAGCTCATGCGACAAAGCGGCCAAGAACTGATCCTTTGCGCGGTTGGCAGCATCAAGTGCGGAATTGGCCTCGATCAGATTCTTTTCTGCGGCCTTCCGTTCTGAGAAATCCCTGAATATCAGCACCACTCCCCGTATCGTGCCGCCCGATTCCCGGATCGGCGCCCCGCTATCATCTATCGGGACCTCGCTGCCATCCTTGCGGATTAAAACAGTATGGTTGGCCAGACCCGCGACAACACCAAGTTGTAAGACTTTGTCGATTGGACTTTGGACTCTCTGCCGAGAACTCTCATTAATTATGTTGAATACCGTCGCCGCGGGTTTCCCGAGCGCTTCCGGATGTGACCACCCTGTCAACCTTTCGGCGGCCTGATTAAGGTATGTGATCCGGCCATCGACATCAGTAACCATCACCGCGTCGCCTATACTGGCCAGCGTCACGTCGAGCAGTTCCTTTTGTTGCGAAACTTCAAGCGCGGCCCGCTCGCGCGCGGCGGATTCACGGCTTATGCGCCGATACGACCAGAGCAGCACCGCGAGATTGAGTACGGTGCTTAGCGCAATTATCAGATTTCTATAATAAAGGAGGTTTACCGCTTTTTTTGAGCGCACTGCCGAGGATCGATTCCTGCTCGGTCATCATCTGCTCAACCTGTAAGCGAATCGCTTCCATCGTGCGTTGGCCGGCGTCGGTCTTGACGACCTCTACAGCCGCCGGTAATCCTTGGGTTCGTCTTAGGTCAATCGTCTCTTTTAGTTCCGCGAGTTTTTGGTCGATCAGCTTCTGCAACCTGCTCATATCTCCGTCTGACAACTCGCCGGCCAGCACCCTCTTGTGCAGGGTTCCCTCTTCTTGATGGATCCTCGCAACCGCCTGAACATAGGGTTCCAGGTACTTCTCATCGCCGGTTAGCAGGTAGCCTCGCTGTCCGGTTTCAGCGTCTTTCACAGTCGAAAGACCGTCTTGTAGTTCTCCGATTATCATGTGCTGACTCAGCACGTCTTTGTCGGCCTCAATGCCAGCTCTGTCGATTAAAAAAATTGCAACCAATCCGGCCAACATGACGCCGCCGACGGCGATAAGGATCGCCGCGAGGCTGTTGCTTCGGAACCATGGGAACCTTAGGCTTCGATCCATACTGGTGGAACTAATGCGGTTTGACTTCAGAACGCCACGACGCTGATAACCTCCGGGGAATCCGTTTCAACATTGAACAATCTTGTTAACCCCACTCTGTCGCCGAATAACATGAGCTATTAATTCAGGGAGCCACCCCAGGTTCAAACACCTGCTCGGTCGAGGCTCAATTATCATCATGGTGCCCCAGGTCGGTTGTTTCTTTGTTCCTCACGGGGTGATGGTCCATCAATAACTTTTGCACAAGGCCTGATCCAGCTAATTCGGAGCCCGAGATGGCGGCGCGGAAGCGCAAACCCGAGCCGACACTCCTTGCCGTCCGGCGAAAAACGTTCAACGACTCTCGTGCGAGGTTAGTCACGATCTGCAAGCGTTAAAGCGCTTAGTCGCGCCGAATCATCGAACGATTCCGCAACTGACGCCCTCCCAAAATCGGTACCAGGCCAAGGGCTGCCCTTGCGGATTTCCGAAATGGTGAGCGTGACGACATTAAAGTCGCCTCAAATGCAAATCTCGGTTGTCGGGGATCTTTACGCGACCAACACCAATTGTTTGACCCGCAGAATGGCCGCCATGCTCGACACCTGAAGCGCTACCACCACAGGTTGGCCAGGACTCGGTTTTCTAGATTGGATCCAGATCGCGATTTTCGGACTCCAGCCGGGTAGCAAAGTGAAACCTAAAAGCGTTGAAATTGGCGGAGAGGGAGGGATTCGAACCCTCGGTCCAGGTACCCAGGACGCCAGATTAGCAATCCGACCACGCGGATTCACAGCGTGAGAACGCTTGAGACTCAAAAAGAAGGATCTCCTTCTCGCAGAGGGACTTCACGCGCATTGTGCGTTCCGCTCGGCTGACCCCGAATCCCAGCCAGGGAGGCCCATTTGATCTAGATTGGATCTAGATGAGAAGGGATTCGCCACGGTCCTGCGGGTCGCAAGATTCCCGCGTCGGACTTTGCCCCCAACTGCTCGAGTACCGGCCTGCGCGCCCGGAGCCGCTGGGCATGGTTGAGCGATAACGGTTTGCTACGATCATTAGATCTGGTGGCGGCGTGCTCTATCGGGTCCCCCATGGTGGGCAGACGCCCGTTTCTATAGTGATTGCGGTAACCTCGCCTGTGCTCCCCGTCTCTCCTCCAGCAAACACAAGACATAACCCGGATTAGGTGACTCTTGGCTGTTTGCTCCACTTTCGTTGACTGCCCTCGACCGGAGCTGTTGCTGGGATTTTTTGCTGGTTTGCGCGTTTTTGGTTGCCCTTCTTGTAAGCCACGAGCCTCTTGCCAGCGTGCGTCTTTGGGTCTCTCAAGGTTTTACGCTGTTGAGGATCCTCGAGGCTGGTGGGAGTACCGGCTCTCACAGCCTCGGCCATCTCCAGTCCGAACACGGCGGCGACATCCCCATCATCAAGCACCTTGGTTGTGGTCGGCACCGCTTTTTTCAGCGAAAGTTCCTGTCCGGCGTTTGCGAGCAGTTCGGTTTCGTCGACACCGCGTAGCTCAAAGAGCAGCGCGGGCTTTTCATCGAGCCTGACGCCGATGCCATAGAGTACCGCCGCAACGTGCTTGCACATGTCGGCCCAGTCCGGACAGCTGCACGACAGTTTGATCTCCTTGGGCGCCGGAAAGAGTCCATCGGCTTCTCGGCAGACCCGGTCCATGACACCTTTGGAAAGGCGGCCCTGCAGCAACTCGACGAGCGAATCGATGGTCCCCGCACAATCCCGGCAAATGGCTTTCCAGCGGGTCGTCGTGATCGGCGCGATGCTGATCGTCACGGTATAGAGGTCGGAGCCGCTGACCACCGC
The DNA here is from genome assembly GCA_019237115.1 of Deltaproteobacteria bacterium. Taxonomy (GTDB): domain Bacteria; phylum Desulfobacterota; class Binatia; order Binatales; family Binataceae; genus JAFAHS01. The sequence goes on along the minus strand of JAFAHS010000408.1, from coordinate 5,995 downwards.
CGACACCTTGCCTGTTACGATCTGCAAGTCGACCACGGAGCCGTTACGGACATAGGTTCGGCCCCGTGGCAAGCGATTCTCGTAGTCGCTGTATCGCTCGAGGTTGGTGCACCAGGACTTGCCCCAGAGTGACTTGGCAATCGACCGGCCCGCGATCGTCACAGGAGAGACGGCGTGACCGTTTTTCCTGAGCTTGGCGAGTTTCTTTGCAGCCCTCCACCGCCGCTCCGCCACGGGCACATACGGCCGCCATCCGCTATAGCTCACTGATTAGCCCCCTGCATCGCCGCGCCGAGGTCAAGCGCCACCAGCTTCAGCAATTCCTCGTCCTTTAGCTCGGTCAACTGCATCTCCGCTCCGCCTTCGAGAAAGTCCCCAGCCAGCTGCTTCTTCGACTCGATCATTTGGTCGATCTTATGCTCGACGGTGCCCTGGCAAACGAACTTGTGGACCAGCACGTTTCTGGTCTGTCCGATGCGGAAGGCGCGGTCGGTCGCCTGGTTCTCGACCGCTGGATTCCACCATCGGTCGAAATGGATGACATGCGAGGCCGCCGTGAGATTGAGCCCGGCGCCACCTGCCTTGACCGAGAGCACGAAGAACGGAACGCTCTCATCGTCTTGGAAACGACGCACAAGGTCCTTTCGCTGTTTCACCTCAGTCTGGCCATGGAGCACGAGGCCCGGTTGCCCAAACACCGAGCCCAGGAACGCCGCTAGCGGCGCCGTCGTTTCCTTGAATTGGCTGAAGACCAGCACCTTCTCTTGCCGGGCAGCGATGACCTCCACGAGGTCGCGCAGACGTGCGAACTTGCCGCTATCACCTTCGGCCCAGACACCATCGCCGAGCCACTGCGAAGGATGGTTACAGATCTGCTTCAGTCGCATCAGGAATGCGAGCACCAGTCCCCGGCGCTTCATTCCATCCACCTGCTCAAGCTGCTGACCAAGTTCATCCACCGCTTGCCGGTAGAGCGCCGCCTGCTTGCGGCTCAGCGGACAAAAGGTCTTGACCTCGGTCTTGTCGGGCAGGTCGGCGATGATGTTCTTGTCAGTCTTCATGCGCCGCAAGATGTAGGGACGAACCAGCTCGCGCAGTGGTCCGTACGGATTGTGAGGCCGGTCAGCAAGCTTCTTTACGAACCCCGAGAACTGTTTGGACGATCCAAGAAGACCAGGATTGATGAAATCGAAGATCGACCAGAGGTCGGCGAGCCGATTCTCGATGGGTGTGCCGGTCAGCGCGATGCGCGCGTCGGACTTGAGCGCTTTAACTGCCTTGGTCTGCTTGGCCGTCGGATTCTTGATCGCCTGCGCCTCGTCGAGAATAACCAGCTGCCAAGGCGTGGACGTGAGCCGGGGGACGCGCGCAAGGGAGCCGTAGCTGGTGATCACGAGATCGGTATCGGCCAGCGTTTCCGCAGAATCCGACTTTAATTGTTCCGTCGGCATTACCGATGGATGGGCCACCAACGCCTCAAGGCTCGGCGCAAATCGCGCAATTTCTGCGGCCCAGTTGGCCAGCAGGGATGCCGGCGCCACCACCAAGCTCGGCTTGCGTTTGTGCTTGGATTCCCCTTTGAGTACCAGCAGCAACGACAGCACCTGGATGGTCTTGCCGAGGCCCATGTCGTCGGCGAGGCATGCACCGAGCCTGAGCTGCGTAAGTAGATAGAGCCATCGCATACCTGCCTGCTGATATGGACGCAGCGTGCCCTGAAGCGATTTTCCGGGACCGACATGCGCGATCCCCTCAGGGTGACGGAGCCCTGCCAGCGTTTCTGCGAGCCACGGCCCGGCCGCCGTTTCGCTCCAATCGATTGCGGCCGCACCTGCAGCTCCATCATCTGCAATGCTGGCGCCAGCCAGGAGACGCATGGCCTCGCTGAACGACAGGCCCTCATCGGCGGCACGGCGCTCGATCACCTCGAATTGTTCCAGCGTGCGGGCCAGCCGCTCGTGATCGACCTCGACCCACTTGCCCCGGATGAAAGCGAGCCCTTCGGATGGTGCGAGCAGGCGCTTGATCTCGGCCTGCGAAAGAGTCTCACCGTCGAGCGTTACCTGCATCTGGAAGTCGAGCAGAGCATCCAGGCCGAGCTGCGACGGTGGCTTGCCGCCCATCGTCACTCTCACCCGCGGACGCGCAGGGCGCTTCTCGCTCCAGCTCGCCGGCATGCGCACGACCACGCCGGCGTCTTCCAAAGCCGGGACATTTTTCAAAAATGTCAGGGCTTGTGCGGGGCTCCAACGCAGCGGGTGGTAAATTTCGCCCGCATCGACCAAGGCCTTCAGCCACGGGCACTGCTCGGCAGCGCGCTGAACGGGCACCAGCAGCGACAACAGGCGCTGGCGGTTCGTTGCACCGGAGTACTCCTGCAGCGCCTTGCCGAGCGGCAGATGCTGCGGCTTTGCCTCAAGCGAAAGTCGCGTCGTGTAGGTCGCCAAGAATGCAAACGGCGCGTCTGCGTCTTTCCGGTTCTCGGCTAGATTGAAGTGGACGCGGCCGACAAGGTTCCACGCCGGATGGCGGCTTTTGAGGAACTCCTGCACGGTGAGCTTGGTTGCAGCCAATTCGGCATCGAAGGCAGCATCGATGCAATGCCACAGGTCGGCCAACAGAGTGGTCGTCAGGTATTCCGCGCCAGTAATTGGCGGAACCGCGAAGACCATCTGCTCCAGTTCACCGTTCGTTGGTGCCGGCAGCGGCGGCTTGACGCGACCCTCGCCAATTCCGGGAAGCGCACACAGCGCCGTCACGTAGCGGGCCCCCAACTCGCGCCAGTACGAGAGCACCGGTGGCAGATTCGTGCCAATTTCGTCGGCGCCCAAGCAAAGCAGTCCGTGTCCCGAGCCCTTTGCGAACGCCTGCTCCAGTCGCGAGCCGAGATCGGACTCCAACGACGCATCATCGCCCGCCCGCCTCAGGGTCAGCACCCCGTGCGGGGTGAGAACAGGCGCCAACGTCATGACTGATTCACCGTTTTTTCATCAAACCCGGCGCCATGGACGCTAACACATCGAGTGGAGTTGCGGGTCTTCGTTGGCCTATGGCTATGCTGGCCGCGGTCCCGGCGTTCCCTTCCGCTGCGCCGCCGCGCCGAGCGCCGACGAGAAGAGACGCTTGGGAATGTTGAGGAGCGCAAACCGGCGGCGATCCGAAGTCGCGAGGTCATTGGCTGCTTCGACGACGATCTCGACTGTCTCATCGCTGGAATACACTTCGATGTGAATCTCCGCATCTTCAAAATCTACTTCATGTCTACGGCCATTAGGGCCGCGAATGATCGCGTGTGGCATGTGAGTAGGCGTCTCCCCTGGCTTCCAGAGGTATTGCGATAAAGACGAGCCTGATCCGAGGCAAAGCGGGGGCCACCGATGCAGCAAACGGGTGGATTTTTGAGATGAAGGCCTTCTCGATTGGTAGGACTTAAAACTGATGGGAACCTCATAACCCCATCGATGCGCGCATGAGCCAGTTCTCCGAGGTGTTAGCGCTTATTCGCGCCCAGTCCGAATGCCGATTAGTCTCTTCTCATCCCGCACCGCAATCCGTCGGAACCTTTCGACCTCCATTTTATCGTGCGCCCGCAGCCAGGTCTCGGTCAGCTAGACCGGATTATCAACAGCAGCCTTGTTCCACCTACCAAGGAGGCGTCGACCCGTTGGGAGAGAGGGACGCGATCGCGCATCGATCCATTGGCCAATACGCTATGGTACCGAAAATGACGAGACCTCCACAAAATCCCCCACAGTCCGTGCGCCCCGCGAATCAACTTGCCGCAGTCTTCAAGCCGAGCCTCGAGGCGGCCGCATTCAGTGCCGAATCGAAGCACGCGAACCGAATCGGCGCCCTGGTTTCGTGGTGCAGTCGCTCCGCGGTCGCCAAGTGGATGGAGTCGTAGGCCCTCAATCCAAATCTTTCAGCCAGCTCGGCGGCCTCTTTCACCAGCGGCGCGTCGACCGGCATTTTGAAAAAACCAGCCCAATGAAGCTCGAATTCTGTTTTGCAGGAGTCGAGCTCCCGCTCGTTCATCTGCCGCATCCGATATTTTCGTGCGAACGCCGCCCGCGTTTCAGCATAGGTAACAAGGTTGGTGGCGACTTGCCGCGCTTCCGCGACGAGTCGCGCGGACTCGGCGCTGCCCGGCTCGGTGGTGTACAACTTCACCACCGCCGAGGTATCGAGATACAAAATCACCGGCGCTCTTCAAGCACGATGTCCGCGAGCGTCTTTTCGCCCTTGCGGAGGCGCATCGGGTGTTTCGAACCGCGCGGCCTGGGTCCAGTGGGAAGAATTATCCCGGGTATGGCCGCGATGCGCCGCCGAACCTCCGCCTGGCTCGGTTGTCCTTCCCCTTCGGGCGCGACCCGAACGACCCGCACGATCGCGCGCCCGCGCGAAGTCACGATTAGTTCTTCACCCGCTGCCGCACGCTTCAGGTACCGGGAGAGGTTCGATTTCAGCTCGCGCACCGACGCCTTCATGAGACCACATTGTATCGAATGTGGTCACTATCTTCCAACACTCAGATGATCCGTGCTGAGCGGATTCGCGCGTGCCCTGAATCACAAGCGTATCTCCTTCTGTAGCCATGGGATCGGTTTCCTGACGTGACGCCAGAAAAGTCTTCCCAGGCCTAATGCACGGCCGGGCTGGCGTAATCGACGAAGACCGATTCAGGTCGCTGACCATCGGGTTCATGGGAACGAGCTGCTTGTCGTGCAAGAGCCTTGAATAGATTTTCTGCTGCCGAGGGCAATGTGCGTCAGCGGCGAATATCGATGGCAGGCCGGGTACAGCACCCGCGCCGTTTCCAGGCCGACGCCATAGAGTTTCATGAGTTCACGCCGTGCGGATTGATGATCGGTTGTGCGGAGGGCCTCTCGCCCAGAACGTGGTGTGCGAAATCCTGGGAGAGGCGCTTGAGGAAGCGAGCGCGGTGGCCGAGCTTCAATACCCTGAGAATCTGCATCGGAGACTCAGGTCAGATCTTCGGGCCGTCACATTGCGAAAACGCTCTTTGAGTTGAAGGTCAGCGGCGTACCAAAGGCGCTCAGCCAACACGGTCATCGTCTGAACTGTTCGGCGCACTGTGGCGTTCTGCAGCAGATTGAGGTGACAGCAACTCGTAAAGGCCGTACGCGCATGGAAGCTCTGGTTCCGCGCCATCTCCGAAATACCGAACTGAACCGAGAACTTCGGCCGGCCCTGGCGAAATCCCTCAAATCCGAATCGAGATCGAAACCGTTGAAGTGAAATGACGTGCGCGAGTGCATTTTCCGGCGCCCGTTGGGGTATGGGAACCGGGGCGTTACTGGTGCACGTCGCGGGTGGCTCGCGGATAACGTCCAGTTCCCCTTTGTATACCTGCGCGTCTGCGAAGATTTCCCCTCGCCTGGCTTCAACGCCAAATGGGGCATACTACGTTGCAGATGCTTATCCGCCACTACTGGCGCTACATGCAGGCTCAGGATCTGCAGTTAGATAACCTGAAATTTTTCGTAGGGACCCAGTAGATAGAGAAGTCTGCCCGGAAAGGGATGGCCAACCATCCGGAAGCGAGTCTTGCGTGGCGGTAGAGCAATCCGCGCTGCGAAGCGTAGACAGCGAGTGTGCAGGCGGTGGGATTGAGCCCCGAAATTGGGCGCCAGGTTCATGGCCGGCGATCGCCACGCGATAAAACAGAGAGAGAAAGGTGCTCCGCGCCGAGCGTGCTGTTGCAGACGAGTTCTGTATCTAAGAGGCTGGAGATCTAAAACCAGGCCATCTTCTCGAAGAAATCGAGTGCGCCTTCCAGTCGGGAAATGTTCCACTCGTTTTGAGCATCGCGCACATTTGTCAATCGGGTAGATAGAGCGCGCGCGGTACCGAGCACCCGCATTTTAGCGACGGCTTTGCACACAAGACGTTGATTAGTTTTTGGGTTTGCTCCAAGCCGCCGGGTCCTGATTGTCATAAACTTCTTTTCGACGGGGAGAGTGGGTTTTGCTCA
>JAFAHS010000388.1 GCA_019237115.1 Deltaproteobacteria bacterium | reverse complement strand
CGCAGCACGCTGGTCGTTCCATGGAATTTACCCCTCAACAAAAATTCGGTCCCGCCATTAGCGAGGCCGCTAAACTCCGCTGCGCTACGGTCAGCGCAATCAAGCCACCGGGTACCTCTCGCTGGTCTGAGGCGCGGCCTCGCTAGTAATGAACATCCCGATTACCCCGAGAACGAAAAGCACGTAACAAGCGTGGAATAGGCAGAACAGTTGCAGAGGGCCGAGGAGCAGTAACGGTGTGTGCACAACAGCTCCCGCCCCAAGCAAGATGCCGTAAGCCAGGACCCTCATCTCGCGTGGACGCCGCTGCCAAAGCCACCAGGCACGTTGCCGCTCTTCCTCCGTCGCCAGAACTTTGTTGTCTGGCGCTTCTCGAAGAATCGCATCCGGATCGAGCTCCGGAAAGCCGTGGAAGATCCACGAGTGTGAAGATGGAAACTTTGCCATATTTGTTTAAGGACAGCGGCCTCCCGGCGCCTTAATGGCGCGCCCGCAGCTTTTCGCCCATATAAGCGCGATCGCCCAGAACCTGCAGTAAGGGACCGCGCACGTCAACCTTAACAATGCTAACCGAGCCGGCTAGCATTTCGCTGCGATCGCGATAGCGCCCTAGAGCAATGCCCAGAAGACTACAAAGCATAATTCGAATCGTTGCCTTGTGAGAAACCACTAATACATTACCGGTGGCATAGTTTTTCTCAATCTCTGCGATCACCAGTGATGCTCGACTGGCAATCTCGACAGAGGTTCACCTCCAGCACGCGCCGATCTCACTGTAGACCGTCTCTCCGCTGCGCAAAAAATATAGTTTTAAGCTCACATCTAATCCTCTCAAAATTGTTATTGCGAACTTCCGGTTTTTGCCACCCCCGGAAAGGGGCGGTGGCAGCCCAGCGCTGCCAGGCCAGGACGGTTGCCGCTTCCGTTTGGTCGGCCTAGAAGCGCCGGCCCCATCCAGCATCGCCGTGCTCGGCAATAAGAAAGTCTATCTTGCCGCAACCGATACCGTGCTCGCCAGCCTGCGGCGGATTTCCGCGCGCGCCGCGCTGTGCGAATCGCGCGCCCGTCTGGTAGTACAACTTCAAGCGAGAGCACGTTTTCTCGCATCGTTCCGTAGCGGACCGAATTAGTGCCTGAGGCACGGGTGGCCGCCATGCCGCCAATGGTCGCGTCGGCGCCTGGGTCGACCGAAAAAAAAAGGCCCCTATCGCGCAGATGCTTATTGAGCTGTTCGTGGGTTACGCCCGCCTGCACAGTGGCATCGAGATCGGCCGTGCTGACCTGTAAGATCCGGTTCATCTGCGAGAGATCGAGGCTAACGCCGCCCCTTAGCGCCACGACATTGCCCTCTACGCCTGTGCCTCTTCCAAAGGGAATCAGCGGTACTTTGTGTCGCGCGCAAACCTTGACTGTCTCGCTTACCTCCTCAGTCGATTGCACGAAGGCAACGGCATCCGGAGGCACACACGGATGATAAGACGCATCTTTGCCATGTCCCTCGCGTATGGAGGCGGCGGTCGACAAACGATCGCCCAGCAACTGCTGCAGCGATGCGATCGCGGCTTCACGCGCGACACGCGTAGCCGATCCGACGGTGGCGGATAAGCTCATAACGATCTATTTTTTGGTTGGTACGCTTGTGACTGATGGCCGCCCAATTCGCACGCCTGGTCGCCGAGGGAGCCTAAGGCTATGGCGGGTCATTGGTCAAGGCGCGAAATTCATAGGCAAGCAAGAGCACTCGTCTCGGCGAGCTACCTCGCGAAGTTAGCAATCACTGCTAGGGATTTCGGGCCGTTTTGCACCTCCCATGGCTACGTCCCGCCGGAAGCTCTGCACCATGAACTCGATGAGCTCCTCCAGCCTGATTTCGCTTAAATTCTTATCCACGGTAACCTGACCATGCTGGATCACGTTGATGCGATCGCAGATTTCGAAGAGGTGAGTGTAATTATGGTCTATGACGATGATCGAGATGTTAGACTTCTTGGACAGACTCTTGATCAGCCCAATGATCAGGGACGTTTCCTTCGCGCCCATTGCCGCCAGCGGCTCGTCGAGCAGCAGGATCTTGATGTTCTCCTGCCGCACCGCGCGAGCGACGGCGATGGCCTGCCGCTGACCGCCGGACAACATCGCCACCGGTGTGTCGACGGAAAGAATGTCAACTCCGATGTCGTCCAGGAACCGCTTCGCGGAGACGCGCATCGCCCGGTTGTTGAGAAAGCGGAACCAGCCGCCGCAGGTCTGTTCGCGGTTGAGAAACAGATTGTGATATACGCTTAACTCATCGACCAGCGCGAGGTCCTGGAACACAGTCTCGATGCCGTGCTGGCGCGCGTGCTGAACAGAACGGAACCTAATCTCACTGCCCTCAAGATAGATGCGGCCGCCATCGGGTCTATACAGGCCCGTCAAGATCTTGACCAGCGTGGACTTGCCGGCGCCGTTATCACCGACCAGGCCCAGAACCTCGCCGCGCTTTAGGTGCAAGTCCACACTCCGCAACGCGACCACGGGACCGAAGCTCATTGAGATCTGCTCGGTCCGCAACACCTCTTCAACGCGAGCCGGTCCGCTGGTCCCGCCGTCTGGCGTCATGAGCGGACCCTTGCCTTTCTGCGTCGCGCGAGCATGGAAAAGACCAAGCCGATGGCATAGGCGAACGAACCGCGCGGCGCTCGCATGGAAGCTGCCCGCTCGATCTGCACATTGAGAATCATCGCGAGC
>JAFAHS010000563.1 GCA_019237115.1 Deltaproteobacteria bacterium | reverse complement strand
GCAGAACAGCAAGCTGGCACTCAGAAGCGAAAGCACACGTGGCTTGAAATATTCGCTGTATTCTTTGCCGCGCTCGCCTTTCTTGCTGCCGGTTATCAAGGATGGGTTATCCGCGACAATGAAAAAAGGCAGTTGCGCGCCTACATGTTCATTGATCGCGTCGATTTCATTATCCGCGCCCCGCAAATTCACGCTGTCATCCATTTGAAAAATTCCGGGCAAACTCCTGCTTATGATCTCAGCGCGTGGGTGCAAATGAGTACCCAAGCCAGCAACGAAAGTTTTGTTATGATGCCCAAAACCTCCGAAACATTCCCGATGAGTAGAGCAATTATTGGTCCTGGGACTACTGTTCGACCTGCCGGACGTGTGGACATTCCCGCCAATAATCCTGCGGTCATCCCCGCCGTCGAACATGGAGAGGCAAAGGCTTACGCCTGGGGAGAGGTCCAATACCGAGATGCTTTTGATCAGCCCTGGTGTCTCGAATTTCGCTTGGAGAACCTCCGCGCTGAGGACGGCAGTTGGGGAATGCAAACAACCCCAGAGGGCAACAAAGAAAGCAATGCGCCCTGCCCAAATTGGCCCAAAAGAAAGTAGGGCGTCGGCCTGTCGGGACCTGTAGCTAAATCGTAGCCACATTTTAGTCAAGTCCCGGACACTCGCCCGAGGCTGCGAATCCTATACCGCGTCTTCAGTTAGTAGTCAAGAAATATATTCAAAATGTAGTGAAAAAGTGATGCGGCTGGCGGCCGCGCTGTGCCGGCGTCGGCGAACCGCAAAGGATACGAGCGGCCCCGGGATTTCTCGGGAGCGACACCCCGCTTGAATCCGTGCGGCGGCGGCGCTTCAATCCGCCCACCGCCCGCGCATGCGGGCAAGCCAATACGGGAGGAACGCCATGGCCAAGGGTCAGATGCGCAGCAACAAGGAGAAGAAGAAGCCGAAGGCGGAGTGGAACAAGAAGAAGAAGGGCGGCCCCGCCCTCTCGCCGTTCGCTTTGGCACGGGAGCAGCCCCAACCGGGCCAGAATCCCTTCGGCAAGAAGAGCTAGCAAACGACGGAGCGACCTTCACTCTCCCCCTTGCGGAGAAGGTCGTCCTGCCCCGGCATCACCAGGCAACTGCTGAAGCCACAGCGGCACGCGCTCACGCTTGCTCGCGACCTGTCCGAATAGTTGCAGGACTTCGCTCTCGTAGAATCCCGCTGCCTGGAGTACGCGGATCGCGGACGACAGTACTTCGGTCGCAATGTCGTATTTGTCAGGATTCTCCATGAAGGGGGCGCGAGGTTTCATGTGCGTTCCCTATTCCGCTGCGAGGAGCGAATTGTAAGCGTAAGTTTTCCATGTGGGCGCATAGGCCTCATCAGCCTGATTACCCCAGCTGGCCCAACCTTTGCGCATACCCCGGGCGAATAATTCGAGATAAGGTCCAGGCGAGCACGCCTCGATGATTTCGTATTGCTGGTCAGGCTTGCGCGAATGTTCGCGTTTGCGAGTCGCGAGCAAATTCACTTGACGCCGTCCCGGCGCGAGCGTTCGTGCGTTCTTGCCGCGCACGCCGAACAAAATCAGCTCCGTTACGTTACGGAAATAGAAACCCACGCCGCGGCCATCGGAGCCGCCGTCCTTGCGCACCTTATGCCAGACGATGTTGGACTTGTAACTGAACCCCCACGCCTTCATCACTGCGAGCCCTTCGGGTAGGAGCGCGTTGGGACACCAAAGATAAAGATGCGCCGTGGGCGGCACGAGTTTTTCGATCGGCAGCGCCATGATCTCTTCGAATGTCATTGTTCCATATCGGGACAAGCGCTTGTGCTCAGGGGCCATCTTTCCGGTGCGATTGGCAAACCGCCAGGGCGGGTCGGCCAGAATGGTGGCGAAGCGACGGCCGTATGCAAAGCGCAATAAGTCGTCGTGAGCCGTCGACGATCTGTCAGCTCCATTTGCCCCCATGACACAAGCAGGCTTGGCCCGGCTCTCCATCTTCTTCGCAGGAGACGGATCACCGACTCTCGGAGCTTCGGTACAGCCCGGTACTGATGACTGAGTTTTGCGGCCGTGACCTGTTCGCGATGCAGTGTGCCCGCTAGTCTTCGACATAGCAGGCTCCTCGAATGCCAAAGACAACGACGGGGCACCCGCCTCCGCTTCCACCGTCAAGCCGCGGAAGTAGCTTTGCCATATGGGTCGTCGAGTTACCAAAGCTCGCACCACGTCCGAGTTGATTGAAGATGCGTTGCAATTCGGTGCATCGCGTGATGATCACACCGGCATCGATGGCCCGCAGCTCGAATAACAGTCGAAAGTTGTTCAGGTCCCGGTCGAAGAACGGGTCCTTGTTGTTCCATTCGACTTCTAGCGCCACCCGATTCTTGTAGCAGTCCACTTTGTGCGTGGGCGCGACGAATTCTGACTTGTCCACGACAATGCGCGTGTCGAATGCCTTCTCGGCCCACCCTAGTCTTGTGAAGTGCGAGTCCAGTTTTCGAGAAATAAGTCCCTTCGCTCCACCCGGTTTCAGGACATCGCTCCTCAGCAATGCAAATTCCCTCAGGACCGCGAGGATGTCTCGCCATTCGTCCGGATGTGCAGCGGACAGAATTGCAAAGCCGTTTCGCCATTGGTGCACCTCATAGCGCGCGGCAATGTCGTCCGGGATCAGCGCCTGATTCGTCATCGGCGCTAGCGTAGATCCCTTCTATAATGTTCTCGTTATGTTCTCAAGAGCTATTTTCCAGAAAGTGCCCGGTTTTCAACGGTCCTCAGGGCACTCCGGCATTATTCCCCGGGCGGCCGCTTGGCTGCCGCCCCGTCCCCATCCGTCAGAAACTCAAGCGGCGGCGCCTGCGTGTCGTCGAACGCGGCGGCGGTGAGCGGGCCGCCCATCACCGCCGCGGTGTCGAGGTTGAGGCGGCGGCGGCGCAGATCGGGTTTGCCGGTTCGCAACGGGGTATGGCCGTGCACGATCAAGCGGCCGCAGTCGACCTCGTCGCAATAGGTCAGGAACGGCTCGCGCATCCACAACATCACCTCGGGCTCCTGTTGGTCGAGCGGTACGCTCAAGTCGACGCCGGCGTGCACGAAGAAGCGCAGCCCGTCGTCGTGGCAGAACGGCAGTGCGCTAAGCCAGGCGAGATGCTCCTCCGAGATGCGGCCGCCGCCGTA
>JAFAHS010000373.1 GCA_019237115.1 Deltaproteobacteria bacterium | reverse complement strand
TGACGGTGTGGCAATTGATCGACGAGCAAGGGACCTTGCACGGTCAGGGCGCGATTTATCGAAGTTGGCGCGATGCGTGATAGGCGGAATTGGAGGTTCCGGCTCGGGCGAATTAAATTGAGATAGCGCTGGCGAGGCGGAGCTAATCTGGAATGTTTATACTCGCAGCTCAGCGTTCAATTAATGAAAGCGAGAGGCGTGATAACTCTTTTGTCCTGAGCGTTGCACATTTGGCAAAACGCAAAAATTTGCGAACTAAAAAACTGAGGTGTTTGTCATCCGCCGACTTTCAGCATTATGAAACGGCCCCGAAAGCGTTCGTGGCCGTTGCCAGCAACGCTCCTCCAACACCAGCGATTTGCCTGCGCGGACGTTCTTTACGGTGAGGCGGTCGAATAGATCGCCGTTCCAGGCCGGCAAGTGCAGGGGCGCTGCTCGCAACGGCCTGAATTCCGAGAACCCCGAGGCTTTTTGCTGTTTGGCGATGGCAGGTACGCCAATACGCTATCGCGGCCACTAGGAACATGGTTCCGGTTAAAACCGAAAGCAATCCGCCAATTTTCGCTCCGCTGTCCGACCCTCCACGCAAGGCCATGAGGGAGCCTAACATAGCAAACCCGAAGGCCTGAGTCACCAAGCTCACGGAAGTCAATGCTCGCTGCAGTCGGATGTTATTCATTTTCAATGCCTTCCTGTCTTGTCCTACCATTGATGTGAATAATCTGTTCTGTTTCTCAGTGATACAACGAATGCGCGAACGGATTCAGGACACAGATGCCTTCGGCCATTGAGACCGGGTAACGTTCCTGGTTCGCGCGGAATGAGTGCGGAGAGCTCAGCTTTGTTCTCCAGTTGGTGGCCTGAGTGGTATTGGAGCACGCGTTTCATCGTCGAGGAGATGAGAACTCAGAAAGGGACGCAATGAGACAAGGACCTCGTCCGGCGCGTCCTCAGGTTGCAGATGACCTCCGCTGGTTGTCGCCCCAATCACGTCGTCGGCCCAGCGGGACCAGATCTCGATCGGGCTCGGAGCGCCGCGCCTCGCCTCTGCAGCCGGCCAGAGAACCTGGACCGGGCAGGTGAGCTTACGTCCCTGTGCCCGGTCCGCTGCGTCCAGTTCGAGATCTTCGTTCAGCGCAGAACGATAATCCTCGCAGATCGCGTGGCGGACTGCCGGATCGCGGAAGGCGAAACGATAGGCGAGCGCGGCGGGATCGACCTTTTTCAACCCGCCCGCCATTGTGGCCAAGGCTCGGTCGATGAAATCGTCCGGTGCTGTCCAGCGCGGCTGCATGGCTTTCGGGCGGCTGGCGCCGTAGCCTGGTAAATCTGGGATGACGAGCGTGTATGACTGTGAAAGATCCGGCGCGAGCTTGCGCCAGGCGATATGCGTCTGTGGATAGCCGTGCAGCAGCAACACCGGCGGCCCGCTGCCCCCCTGTAACGCCCGCGAACCGGACACCATGAACTTCCGCATCGAGCCTCCGGAAGCCGGGAAAAAACGCTGGTGCCATGATTAGAACGGTGATCTCACTCATTTTGACCTGCCTTTGAACAAACTGTTCGTGCTGCGGTTGCTTTGTCGGCGTTCGCGCCGACTTGCGTTAGCGCGACGCCGCCGATGCAGACCGACGCACCCGCGAGGAGCGGGACGCTGACTCTCTCGTGGAGAAAGATGATCCCGGTGCCGATGGCGAAGACCGTCTGGAGAAGGGCGAACGGGGCGACCCGGGCTAGAGAGCAGCGGCCGATCAACCAGAACCGTAACCCGAAGCCGATCACCGCGCCAAACAGGACGGTGTAGCCGAGCGCGAGCCAGGCCGGAAAGCTCGGTCGGCCTTTTGCTTTTAAGAACCTTTGAGCTGGATGCCTCGGACTGGTCTTGTGCAACCACCAAAGTTCAAACCATCTTTTACTTTACCGCCTGGTGCAGCACCCAACGTTGCCTATGTCTGGTAAACCGAAGAGAAAGGATCCGATTCGACAAAGAAGATCTGGATGAGTACGCCAGATCGCTTCAGATATGCGCCCTCCTCGCGCCTTGCCGACGGCCCATTTTGATCGCAACGAAAGGCATGCTATTTCGGGGACAGGATGTGACGCCGGTCTGAGGGCATTCGGTCCGGACGTCTTTCACCGAGGGGACGTTCCTGACTGGCCGCGATCCCAAAATGAGGATGTCGACCAATCTCTTGGCGCTTTGCTGCCAATCCGGACCGGTTGCTACGTTAGCGACGCCAGCAGCCTTTGGGCGGCGGGTCATGTTGCCGATGTCGCACGCCTGTACAGGCGTGCGCTGGAGAACCATGAAGCAGGCGCGAAATATCATGCAGTGGCGGAGGAAGGTGTGTCGTTGCGCGCCATTGCCGAAGCTATCGGCCGCGGTTTGCGCGTGCCGGTCGTTTCTCTTTCGGCAGAAGAGGCCTCGGCGCATTTCGGATGGCTGAACATAGTCGTCAACCTCGATCTTCAGGCTTCAAGTGCCAAAACTCGAAAAACATTGGGTTGGAACCCAGCCGGGCCGGGTTTGATCACTGACCTCGAACACATGGATTACTCTCTAGTCTAGCTTAGCTAAAGGCTGTTGCGAAACGAATTCCTCTTTCC
>JAFAHS010000311.1 GCA_019237115.1 Deltaproteobacteria bacterium | reverse complement strand
CTCGGCGTATCGCGCATCACATCATCAAGATCGCGAAGGCGGCCCGAGTAATGGAGCTCTATCTGCGCGCGGTCCTCGAAAGCGATGCGGGAGGACAGGAGCAGATGATCGACGTAGTAACGGTACGCCTTGTCGGTCGGAACGCGACCGGCCGAGACGTGCGGTTGGGTCAGGAATCCGGACTCCTCCAGCTCGGCCATTAGGCTTCGCACCATTGCCGAGCGCACACCCAGCGGGTAATGAGCCGCGACCTGTTGCGAGCCAACCGGCTCCGCGGTCGCGATGAATTCCTGCACCGTGGCCAGCAGGAGCGCATGACGTCGAGTGGATAGCGAATTGGTTTCGCCGTTCATCTCTCGAGGACGAACCTCAATTACAATCTTGTTACCGCACCACTGATACTTTCAAGTGCCAATCCGAAGCAATGGCAGGTCCGATGAAGGTCGGATAATCTTTTCACAGGGAAGGCATGGCACGTAGGAGCAGGCCCATACAAGCCCGGCGCGTTCAGGTGCTGGTGGTGCCGCGGAACACGTCGTGGATCGAAAGTGACGGCTACGACCGCCGGGCATGGTCGGACGTCCTCGCGGGCGCCCCGTCCGCCATCGACCTGCTGGAGGCGGGCGGGCGACTGGTTCCTCACTTCGATGCGTTGTTGGCGGATCTCTTCCTCGCGCTTTTCAAGTACAACCTGGTTTGGCAAAAACCCGACGCCGTCAGGCGGTCGGCCTCCCTGAACCGAGCCATCCTTGAGGGACTCCTGCCCTCCCCCGCCTTCGAAGCGCTCAAGAGTCGTACGCTGCTGGAGGAGGACAAGGCCGCCATCGCCGCGATGGTCCTCGGCGAGCGCGCGCTCGAGATGATCCGGTCGGAGAAGCTTATCAACCGCAACGAGATGGTCGATCTGTGGGATCTGGAGCATCAGGAGCAAGACCTGGAATCGCGCGCGGAGACGTTAAAGACGGTGCAGGAGATGACCGATCGGAACGATGGCGCTCCAGAGGGATCGCCAGAGGACAAGAAAAAGCTGGCCGCCATGGTCGAGGCGGCAGCTCGCGCAGCGCAGGTTTCGGAAGCCCGTCTCAATCAGAAGACCCGCCAGATCGAACGCGACCTGAAGAACAGCGGACGCGGAGAGTTGAAGCAGATGCAGGTGAAATCCGTGGAACTTGCACAGGATATCGATAGGGCCGCCGAAGACAGTCATGCCTTCAGCCGCGAATTCGGCCAGGGCGGCAAGATGAACGCCGGCCAGCGCCTCGAACTCGGACGCCATCTGGCCCGCAGCCGCAAGCTCGGCGAACTGGCACGGCTGGTCGGCAGGATGAAGCAGGATGCACGCGCGCTGCGACGCAAGACGCTGGATCGCGGGAGCAGTGAGGCATACGGCATTGAACGCGGCTCGGATCTCGGAAGGATAATTCCCTCCGAGCTGGTCGCGCTGCATCACCCCGTGCTGGTGCAGGACTTCCGTCGCCGCCTGCTCGAGGGGGAAGTGTTGCAGTATTGGCTGCGCGAGGACGAGCAAAGGGGCAAAGGCCCGATGGTGGTGTGTATCGACGTCAGCTCTTCCATGCAGGGTGACAAAGAACTGTGGGCGAAGGCGGTAGGGCTTACCTTGATGGACATCGCACGACGGCAACGTCGCCTGTTTCGGGCGGTCCTCTTCTCCTCGGGCGAAGGCTCCCTGCGGGTTCTCGATCTGAACCGCGAACGGCGCTACGAACCCGAACTCGCCAAGGTGATCGAAATGGCCGAGTATTTTCCGGGTGGTGGCACCGATTTTCAGCAACCGATCGACGCCGCCATGGCATTGCTGGAAGACCGCAAACTCAAGCGCGGCGACATCGTCATGATCACGGACGGCGAATGTCAGGTCTCGCCGCAGTGGCTGGCGCATCTGCGCGAGCGTAAGGATGCGCTGCAATTCACGATCTTCGGCGTGCTGGTGGACGTTGGCTCGGTCGACACGTCCTCAATGGTGCAGTTCGCCGACAAGATAACTTCGGTGAAAAAGCTCACTGCAGAATCTTCCCGCGAGATCTTCCTGGCAGTGTGAGGGTCGCGGTCGACTCCTCATCTTAAAGGAGAGTTAGAGCGAGCTTGCTCGGACTCGCCGGAAGGCGGTTCATTTTTCAGCCGGTGAGTTCATCCCCGGCAGATGCGGGTCTGGGTCGCTGGTCGGCAAATCGGCCATCGCCCCCATCTGGGTTCCCTCGAGTCTGAATTTCTCGGTGCCCGAGCCCGCCGCTGCCCGGCAATTCGCGCGGCGCGGCCCCTTCGTATGGCAGCCTCGGGGTCGAGCGTAGGCTACAATCGGCTGGCCATGCAGATCAGGTTGATCCCGATAGACCGTTCCAACTATCGCGCGCTGTGGCGGCTGCAGGTAAAGCCCGAGCAGCAAAGCTTCGTATCGCCACCCGCGTGGTCGCTGGTGCGATGCTACGTCAAGGCCTTCGGCGAAGCGTACGAGCATCTGCCGCACCTGATCAGTGCCGACGGCACGATCGTGGGCTTTTCAACGATCGTGTGCGACCCGCACGGCGAACAGGACTATTGGATCGACGACATCATGATCGATGCGACGCAGCAGGGCCGCGGTTACGGGCGCGCCGCGGTGGTCGAGACGCTCCGCACCATCGTGAAACGCTATCCCCGATGCCGCGCTGTCCAGCTGACATGCTTCCGCGCCAACACCAATGCCGCGGCGCTCTACCTGAGCCTGGGCTTCGTAAAAACCGGGGAAAATGATCCGGTGTTTGACGAGCCGATCTATCTTCTGCGCGGCTCAAGGTTGGATGAACTGCGCTAGTCGGTCCTGCGCAGATTTTCCGATCGGCCCCGGGAGTGATCACGCGTGCCCGTCCCACCCGCAGGTCCGCAGTCGGCGAACGCACATTGGTCGGACCAATAACCTCGCCCTCCGGATCAGTCGTCATGCGCAAGTCGAAAAAACGGCCGGCGAGTTCGCCGGCCCTTGGTTGCCTTCAGAGCAGCTAGGCCGCCGATGCCATCTGCATGACGCCGAGCTGCGTGTACCACGGTTCGGTGCGCTGGTTGATCAAGTCCAGCTGACGCAGGCAGGGGATGATCGTATCGACGAACAGGAATGAGTTGAACTGCTGCTCCATTTGGGCCTCGGCCTTCGCCCATTCCGGATTGCGCTGCATTTCGTCCTCGACATCTTTGGTCGAGATGCCCACTTCCTCGAACACTGAAGTGCCCGAAAGGAACCCGTCCTTGGGCTGCCCATCAACGATCTTGGTAACCATCATGTCGCAGGCGGTGAAAGCGAAGTCTTCGAGATCCTTCTTTTCTTTGCCGTTGAGCTTGCGCACGGCATCGCGCAACGCCAGCATTCCGAAGCCGACGTGGCGTGATTCGTCCTTCATGATGTATTCCAGCAGCTCCTTCAGCAGGCCGTCCTTGGTCTCGCGCTGCATGAAGCGAAACGCGGCGATAGCCAGGCCCTCCGCGACGATTTGCATGCCGACATACTTGGGCTCCCATCGCTCGTGCTCGATAACCGCGCACAGCAGGCGGTTGAGCGTCGGATCGATAGGATAGATCTTGTCGAGTTTGGTGATGTACTTGCGGAAACCCTCGACGTGCCGAGCCTCGTCCATTACCTGCGCTGCCGCACACATCTTCGCGTCCAGGTCGGGCGCCGCTTCCACCAACTGGCCGCAGACCATAAGGGCGCCCTGCTCGCCGTGCAGGAACTGCGAAAGGCGCCACGCGGCAAACTTGCGCATCAATTGATCCTTGCGCTCCTGGCTGAGCGATCGGTAAAGCTCGGTTTGAAACATCGGCATCATCGACATGTCGATGACTTCCCGTTCGATTGGCCGATCCCAGTTGATGGTGGTGGACACGTTCCATTGATCGCGTTTGGCGTTCTCGTAGAGCCGGTCCATCTGGGGAAACAGTACGTCGTAGTTCCAGTGGAAAACGTTGCTGAGAGGAGTCTGTACCTCGGTCCGCTCGGTGAACATCGAATAGTGCCTCCAGGTATCAACTAACGTCGGGACGCGCCGCCCGTTCCAGGCCGCCCAACGCAAAATTAACTGTGGTTTCCTTGAGTTCCGCGAGCGAAAGATCTTCTCGCTCGAGGAGCCAGGTGATGGCCTGCGAAAGCATCCCAATGGTGAGATGCGCGACCGCATCGGCCTGCGATCCGATCGCCGGTTCCAGGTCGATGCGAAGATCGTCGATGAAGGTTTGGTGTACGCGAACCATCAGGTCCAGGAATGCAGGGCCATGCCCAAACACGATGCGAAACGATTCGGGTGCCCGCGCGGCCGCGTCGAGGATGGTGTTTATAGTAAGTCGGAGCTTCTCTGCCGGATCATGAATTCCCGCCTTCGCCTTGACCAGTTCCTCGCGCAGGTCGCCGGCTCCGTAATCGATAAGCTCGATAAAGATTTCGTTCTTGGTCTTGAAGTGAAGGTAAAACGTGCCCAGACCCACGTCTGCCTCAGAAGCAATGTCAGCGATTCGGGTGTTGTGGTAACCCTTGCGCGCAATCACGCGCTCGGCCGCCTCTAAAAGTTCGACACGGGTTTTCTCGCGCCGCCTTTCGAACCGGTTCGGCCCGCAATCCCTGATATTTTGTGCGCTTCCAGTCATGCATGAATCTATAATCGATCATGAATGCTGAGTCAATTACGAATTGATGTTCAGAACTGAAGATATATTCAGAAAACGCCGAGTGAAGGAAACTCGTCTGAGAATAGGGGGTTATCACCTCTAGGGGTTCGCGCCGGAATCGCCGGGGTTGCCCCCGGAATCGCCGGGGTTGCCGCCCGAATCGCCGGCTTCGCCACCCTGCTCACCCGCGGCAGAACCGGTGTCGTCCGGAGTTATTTCCTCGGGCATGATAACGGGCTCGGCGAAGTCCGATGCGAGACCGCAGCAGATGAGGAAACTCGAGCCGGCCCGAGGCTGGGCCGCGTACGCCTGCAACGAACCGTCGGCCAGTACCTTGACTGCCTGATAGCTGACGGTTCCTGAGGATCGCTCGATCGTGAACACATAGAATGACCCGCGATCGAGGGGCTCGGGGGGCCCTGCGTCAGGGAGGATTTGAGTAAAATGCGGCGGCACTTTGCCGTATTCGAGTTGCTTTACCGCCCAACCGGAACTGCCGATGTCGGAAATGCGGCCGGCCAAACTGCGGTCCGCCTGGATCTCCCAGACCGGCACTCCGCCATCGAAGCGAATCACCGATGCACTACGCCCGGAATGGGTTTGAGTCGTCTGGATGACTTCTGCACCGAAATACTTGCTCACCGTGGCGCGTTCCATCGAGTCCTTGGGATGGCTGTAACTGATCTCGACGGTCGCGGAGGGCGGGGGTTGCGGTTCGGCGGCGGCGTCGGACGAGTTGTCGTCGGCATTGATGTCTTCAACCTTCTTTTTTGAACTGCATCCGAAACTCGCCAGCGCGATCAGCACCGACATCGCAAGCGCGACCGCGGTAGTCGCCCGCAACCAGGTAGCGCCGGGTCGTTGGACGGAGCAGCGACCGGCCGCAACCGTGTCCCCGCGAACTGAATTGCTTTTCATCTCTGCTTTGATCGATCCGTGTTTGCGCGCGGCGGCCGCGCTAGCTAACGCCGCGCCGTCGAGCACTTCCGATTTTCGCCCATGCGCAAACCCGTCTCAAGTGAGCAATCTCCTCCACGCAGCAACGGATGGCGTGGCTCGGTCGGGCACCGGCTTCCCGGGGAGCGGGAGAAGCTATTTGATCTGAGGGAGAAAATCCGGAAAGTCCCTTGACGGCTTCATCTTCCAGGCGGGCTTGCGTTTCTCCAGAAAGGCGCTGACACCCTCATGCGAATCAGGCTGCTTGCCGGTCCACTGGAACGCTCGCGAGTCGACGCTCTGGGCCTTTTCGATTTCGTCTTCACCCAGCAGTCCCCAGGTAAGCCGCTTGGTGATCGCGACCGAAACCGGGGCGGTATTGAGCGCGATATCATCGGCCATTTCACGGACTTTGGCCCTAAATTCCCCGTCCGGCCAAACGTGACTCACAATCCCAAATTCGAGCGCTTCTTGGGCGGAGATGATTTTCCCCGTCATGAGCAGCTCGTTGGCTCTGGCCAGGCCGATCTGCCGCGGAAGGGTCCACAGGCTGAGCGCTTCGGGAATCACTCCGCGTCGCACGAACACAAAGCCGATTCGCGCGCTCTCGGCGGCGACCCGGATATCCCACTGCATCGGCAAGGTAATGCCGACTCCCACCGCGGGGCCGTTGATCGCCGCGACGATCGGCTTCTTCATATTCCACGGGCGAATCGCGGGCGCCTCACGCAGCTCCCCGCGTTCGCGACGCTTGTCGTAGTTGAAGGTGTCGCCACCGGCAGTCGACAGGTCTGCGCCCGCGCAGAACGCGCGGCCGGCCCCGGTAACGACGATGACTCGCACCTGGTCGTCGCCGTCGAGCGCCGCGAATGCCTGCGACAGTTCGGCGCCCATCGCCGCGTTGTAAGCGTTGAGTTTCTCGGGTCGGTTGAGTGTGATGGTGGCCACCCCGTTCGTGGTATCCACCAGCAGCGCCGAATAGGCCATCGCGGTCTCCCTCCAGTGAACCTTTGAGGCGGTTATAGCGCCGCGGGAAGGAAATCGGGAAGCGCTTTGCCCAACCGCGCCCTACTTGCTGAAATCGATCGGCTGACCGCAGGCGTAGCCGCCCGCGTTGTAGTCAAACACCAGGCGCCCACCGTAATCCGCCCCTCGCGCGATCAGTACACACATCGCGATCAACCCGATCAAAAACGCCCACCGTCCGCGCCGTGGGAGCGGGCGCGCCGCCGCTGCCCAAATGGTAAGCACGCCGGTCAGCGCAGTCACCGCGACCATCTGGTTGCGGTGATGGATCAGCAGCGCGTCGCGCACGGAGGGCGCGATCATGACGCCCTCGCTCGCGTAGAGTCCGGTCCCCGCGGAGATCACGGCTCCGATCGCGCCGAGCACGAGCACCCACAACGCGGCCCCGGTGATTGATTCGTTCCTCGATGAGGCACCCACGAAGTAGAGCAGCGTAGCACCGAACAGAAACGCAATCGGGAAATGCACCACCAACGGGTGGAGGTTCTGAAGATGCGCCGCTCCCGGGAACAGCCTCTCCAGCACGCGCCTACTTTACCGTTTCGGCGGTGAGAAAGTTGACCCCACCCTTGCTGTACTCTTTTCCGGTCACCGTGACCTGGTCCTCCATCTTCGAGTACACGTCGTCCGGCAGAGGCTCGTCGTTTTTGGCGGGCAGCAGAATGTAGACATTGCCGCTCGGCTCCACCAGTGACACCGGGATCCCCTTCTTCACGCACGCGATCGCGCATTGCTTGTGGCTGGCGCCCTTGGCTCCCATCGCTCCATAGCAGTAGCTGTCTTCCAGGGTTCCGGTGACAGACTTTTCCGGGGCACTGTCGGCGGCGAACAGGTAACCGGCCGGGCCGGTGGCGAGCATCAGTCCGAGCCCAACGGTCGCGAATTTCTTCATCAGGTTTCCTCCGGTCGATGTTGTTACAGGGTCGTCGCGCCGCGCGCGCGACTCGGCTTTGAATGACGGCTACCGGCGAGCGGAACGCGCTTCAACCGGCGAATCGACGCCGCCAAACAGTTCGCGCCACCGCGCACGCTTGCGGGTTCGTGACCGAGCCCCGAGTCGGGTCAGATGACGCTCCAGGACTTCCCTGAGTTCTTCGTTCAGCCGTTCGATCTCTATCTCTTCCGGCATCTTGGGACGCGGCTGTCCCTCGGTCATCCCGCCGCGGCGCCGGCCGTAGAGCTGTTGGAGACGCAGTTCCGCCTTGGCGAGCATCGCTTTGTACTTGTAGTCAAGCCGCCCTAGATCGTCCGCAAGTCCAGCCAGCGCGACGTATCGCCGACGCATCCGCCACCACTCGAACAGGGTGACTACCATGACGCCAAACATGACGAGCGCGCCAACGGTAGTCGTCAAAGCGGTTGCGTGCCACCACGGTAGCAGGCGCAGGCTCGAGTTCAGCGATTGATTGTCGGAAGTGAGGTCCTGGACTCTGTCGCGCAGCCCACTCAACTCGCGATCGTCGCTGTCTGCTTTCTGTTGTGCGCTCTGGGCTTGGGCGGAGAGTGTCTTCACCTGCGCCTGCAAGCCGTTTACCTGCGCGATGAACGGGTTGGGGACTTTGAGCTCGTCGCCGGCCATCAGCTCGTCGTCCAGATGCATATGATTGATATGCGCGAGTTCCTCGGCCGTAAGGCCGAACATCGACGCGATCGACGCTACCGAGTCGCCGGACCGGATCACATACGGAAACGTTTTCCGCGGTGGAGGGGGCGGTTTTGGCACCGCCTCGGCTTCCGGAGAGGAGGTTGCCTCACTTGGGTTTTCCTCCGCAGCCCGTGTGGTCGGGCGATAGGGCCTTTCCACCACCGATGGCTCAGCGCCGGGTGAGGTGTCGCCTTCGATGTCGGTTTGGGCCAGGCAGATTGAGGAACACGCAAGCGTGCAGGCGAGGAATAGCGCCCATTTCGCCCCTGCGGCGAGGAATGTTCTGAATGACATCCGCCCGTTCACCGATCGTCAGGCAACAGTCAGGAAATTATTCTAACACACGGCTGAATCAAATGCCGCGCACGAAAAAAGCGCCAATTGGCGATTAGCCGGGCTCCTTTTGCATACCATACCAGCGCGCGCCAGCGGACCACTTCGCCAGCTTGGTCTTGTAAAACTTGCTTATAGCTAGACACGCAAATGACCGAGGCTATCTAGGATGCCAGTCGGTTCGCGGGATGAAGGGCTGCGTACGCGGCACCCACCACTCCGCCGGTGGGACCAAGTGCAGCGCGCACGATTCGTGCGTCCGCGGCGATCGCGCCGAAGGCACGGGCGTGAATTTGCGCGCGCATCGTGCGCCGCATGAACCGCAGTGCGCCGGCGACGCCGCCGCCGACCACGATCAGATCGGGATTAAAGATGTTAAGGAAGGACGCGATCGCAATGCCCAGGTAGTGGCCCGCCGTCGCGAAGGCGCGAAGGGCGACACGATCACCCCTCTGCGCGGCGCGGGTCAAACCGCGCACGCTGAAGTTCCCTTCCTCATCGAGGTAACGCGGGGGCAGCCGGCGGCGTGCAGCGAGCTCGCGCTCGATCAATTTCTGCATGCCCGAGGCCGACGCATACGCCTCCAGGCATCCACGCGCGCCGCAATCGCAGGGCACCCCGGCCGGCTCGACCGCCACGTGCCCGAGCTCGGCGGCCATTCCGTTGCGTCCGTGCACCAGCTGGCCACCCACGATAAGCCCACCGCCCACGCCGGTGCCCAAAGTCAGGAGTACGACATTGCGATATCCGCGTGCAGCGCCCCGCCAAAACTCTCCGAGCGCCCAGGCGTTCGCATCGTTCTCGAGCGCAACCCGGCGTCCGAGCGCTTCTTCCAATCGGGTCCGCAAAGGAAATGAATGCCACGCCGCGACGTGGGGAGCGGCCATGACCGTTCCCGTATGCACGTTCAAGGGCCCGGGCACGGCGACGCCGATGGCCCGCGGCGCTCCCATTCCACGGCGGCGCGCCTCGTCTTCAAGCGCGCGAATTTGCTGCACGATATTTTCCGCCACCCGTGACGCGGTGGCGTCGGCGTGCGCCGGACCGCGACGCAGCATCCGGACCTTGCCACTTGCCGACACCGCCGCACAGCGGATGTTGGTCCCGCCCATGTCGAGGCCTATGATATAGTGGCTGTTCATTCAGTTCCCGGGATGCGCAAATTTCATCGCGACCAGGAATTCGCGATTTCCCCGTGCGCCCTCGATCGGTGAATCGATCGAACCGACGATCTCAAGGCCGGCCTGCCGCGCGAAGCTCAGCACCCCCTCCAGCGCCGCGCGCCGCAGTGCGTCGTCGCGCACGATTCCTCCCTTGCCCACTTTGCCTTTTCCGACTTCGAACTGCGGCTTCACGAGCGCGATAATCTCAGCTTTTGCGGCGACCAGCGCAAGCACCGCGGGAATCACGATGCGCAGCGAAATGAAGCTGGTATCGATTGTGACCAGATCGGGCAAATACCGGAGTGTACCCGGCTCCACCAGTCGGACATTGGTGCGATCCAGAACGGTAACGCGCGGATCGGTCCGCAGCCGCTCCGCGATTTGACCATAACCGACGTCCAGCGCGATTACGTGTGCGGCGCCGCGCTTGAGCAGCACGTCTGTGAAGCCGCCGGTGGATGCGCCCACGTCGAGCGCATGGCGTCCCGCGACCTCGATCCCGAACGCATCCAGTGCGGCGATCAATTTAAACGCGCCACGGCTCGCATATTGCGGATCGGAACCGACGACCGTGATGTTGCTGGCCGCGGTGACCACTAGATCCGGCTTGTCAGCGGGTCGGGAATTCACCCTTACCCGCCCCGCCATGATCAGCCGGCGCGCGGTCTCGCGGCTTTCAGCCAGCCCGCGCCGCGCCATCTCGATATCGAGCCGCGCGCGCATCAGCGGCCGCCATCTCGCGGAGGTCGGAGGAAGTTCAGAAAGACTCGTCGTCCTGGTCGTCGTCGGCGCGGGGTTTGTCGCCCAATTCGTTCTCGAGCGACGAACTCTCCAGCCCGCCTTCAGCGTTGCGGGTGAGGAGCTCGACCTTGCGTTCCACTTCGTCGAGCTTGCGGTTGAGCGATTTAACCAGCGCCACACCGCGCTCGAATGCGCTGATCGACTCTTCAAGGGTCAGCTCGCCGGAGTCGATCTGATTCACCAGCGT
>JAFAHS010000194.1 GCA_019237115.1 Deltaproteobacteria bacterium | reverse complement strand
CCGAGCGCGGTCACGTCGTTGATGATTGAAGCCCCGTGCTCAAGGGCCGCGCGTGCCACCTCCGCCTTGCGCGTATCGATGGAGAGGGGAATACGCAGGCGACCCTGCAACCCGCGCAGCACCGGAAGTACCCTGCGCAGTTCCTCTTCAACCGGCACCTCGCGAGCGCCGGACGGACGGGTGGACTCGCCCCCGAGGTCGATGATGTCGGCGCCGTTCTCCTGCATCTCCACGGCATGCGCGACGGCGCGCTCGGGGTTGAGGTACTGGCCGCCGTCGGAAAAGGAATCGGGGGTAACGTTCAGCACCCCCATAACGGCCGGAAAATGCACGACCCGTCCGTCGTGCAGGCGCATGCGATCCGGAAACCTGGAATTGCTGGGAGTGGTTCGTGGCGCGCGTCGCTGCCGAGCGCGATTTTCAGAAGCGTCGGTCATTCATGCGGCTCATGGCTCGGTGCGGGAGCGACCGGGCTCCCCACGCCTTCCAGGAGACCTGTTCGAACCGCGGCCCGAGGGGTCGCTAGACGAGAACTGGCTTGGGTGGGAGGCCCGGAGCCACGGGCGCCTCCTGGTCCACTGGCTTGGGCTTCCCGATCTCGGAGGAGGCGCGTCCGGAACCGTCGGCCACGGGAGCGCTCGCGGGCATCGGGCGGCCTTCCTTGAAGGCCTTGACCATCGCCTCGACTTCGGGGCCGTCCAGGACTTCCTTCTCCAGGAGCCGTTCCGCAACCGCCTGCAGCAGGGGAGCGTGTTCGGAAAGAAGCTGCCGCGCCTTCTGATAAGCATCATCGATGATGCGCCGCACCTCGCGATCGATTTCGATGGCGGTGTGCTCGGAATAGTCCTTGTGATGCGCGATGTCGCGGCCGAGGAACACCTGTTCTTCGCGCCGGCCGAAAGTCATCGGGCCGAGCTCCTTGCTCATGCCGAACTCACAGACCATCTTGCGCGCGAGTTCGGTGGCCTTCTCGATGTCGTCTCCGGCTCCGGTTGTCATGTGACCGAAAACCAGCTCCTCCGCCGCCCGCCCGCCAAACATCATTGCGAGTCGGGTCATCAGGTAGTCTCGCGAATAGGTATAGCGATCGTCGAGGGGGAGTTGCTGGGTCACACCGAGGGCCATGCCGCGGGGAATGATGGTGACCTTGTGTACCGGGTCCGCTCCCGGCAGCAGCATCGCGACCAGGGCGTGTCCACCTTCGTGATAGGCGGTGTTCTTGCGCTCGGCCAGCGACATGACCATCGAGCGCCGCTCCGCGCCCATCATGACCTTGTCCTTGGCCAGCTCGAAGTCCGCCATATCGACCTTGTCTTTGTTGCGCCGGGCGGCCAGCAGCGCGGCCTCGTTCACCAGGTTCTCGAGATCGGCGCCCGCAAATCCCGGCGTTGAGCGCGCGAGCTTGTCGACATTTACGTCGTCCGAGAGCGGAACCTTGCGGGTATGGACTTTGAGAATTCCCTCGCGCCCCTTGACGTCCGGACGTGGAACCACTACGCGGCGGTCGAATCGACCGGGACGCAGCAGAGCGGGATCCAGGACGTCGGGCCGGTTGGTCGCGGCCACCAGGATGACACCCTCGTTCGCCTCGAACCCGTCCATCTCGACGAGCAGCTGGTTGAGAGTCTGCTCACGCTCGTCATGTCCGCCGCCCAGACCTGCGCCGCGATGGCGTCCGACGGCATCGATCTCGTCGATGAAGATAATGCAGGGCGCGTGCTTCTTGCCTTGGACGAAAAGATCCCGCACCCGTGATGCGCCTACCCCGACGAACATTTCCACGAAGTCGGAACCGGAAATGGAAAAGAATGGCACCCCGGCCTCGCCTGCAATCGCGCGCGCGAGCAGGGTCTTGCCGGTGCCGGGAGGTCCGACCAGCAGAACGCCTTTGGGAATTCTGCCACCCAGGCGGGTGAAGCGCTTGGGGTCGCGCAGAAATTGAATGATTTCCTCAAGCTCATCCTTGGCTTCGTCGATCCCGGCAACGTCGGCAAAGGTGACCTTGTGGGTATTCTCCGTGAGCAGCTTGGCGCGGCTTTTTCCAAACGACATCGCCTTGCCGCCGCCGATCTGCATCTGACGCATGAAGAAGATCCACAGCGCCGCCAGCACCAGGACCGGAAACCACTGAACCAGCGCCACCATCCACCAGGGATCACCCTCGGCGGGCTTGGCCGCGATGTTCACGTTTTTCTCGCGCAGGGTTTTGACGATGTCGGGATCGTAGGGCGCGTAGGTCTTGAAATGCTCGCTGGCGGTCGTCTCGCCCTTGATCAGGTTGCCCTGGATGGTGACGCTCCTGACCTGACCCTTGTCAACCTGGTTTAGAAAATCGGAGAAGATTATCTCCGGCTCACGCGGCTGTTGCCTGCTGAAGATGTTGAACAACAGCAGGAACATCAGGCCCAGGACGAGCCACAACGCGATACTGCGGGAAAACTGATTCATCCCTTTCATAAAAAGCGTATCACGCCAGTTAATTCGCGCGCAATCATTAGTCTGGCGAACCAAGCTGGCGAGCTTTGATCCGCAGGACTGTTCGGCTGGCCGTAGAGACCAAGGCGCCGTCGCCGCGTAGGATGCCGGGCAACCACACAATTCGTGCGCCCATGGCGACTACCGGAAACCTGCCACGCACCCGCGGTGGCAGTTTTTTGTCGATAAACACGTCTTTCACCTTGCGGGTGCCGGCCATGCCAAGGGGCCGAATCCTGTCGCCGGGCTTGAAGTTCCGGGCGGTCAGGCCGTGGGCGACGATCGCCTGGACATCGAAGAGAGCTGCTGAATGGTCCGAAGGCATTGCTGCCTCCCCGGCTCCGACCAGGCTCGCCTCGAATGCAAGCCCCGCCTCTGCAATCTCGGTGGTGCCTTCCAAGGCGAGCGGGGTAGAAAAATTCGCGCGCACCGCCGGCGCGCGATCGGCAATCCGCAGCCGGTCATATTGACGCACCGCGCGCCGACCACCAGGAAGCGACATTTCCCCGTTGGCGGGCCCGGCAAGGCAGAGGTGGCTCAGGCCCTCCAAATGATCGCGGTTCACGCGGCGCAGACTTCCCAGGCGGCCAGCAAGATACTGTCGCAAAACCGGGAGCCGGAGCGCGGGATCGACCCGCACAAAGCGGGACAAATCGAGTTCTCCTAGGGCCGGCGCCATCTCGGAGAGTTCACGGGCGGCAGCCCGGGACAGAAAACTGTCGACGGACTGCATCTCGGCGGCCAGCGCGGCGAGCCGCTTCGAGGTGCCCGGCGCGTATTCGCGATTGAGTGTCGGCAACAAATCGTGCCGGATGCGGTTGCGCAGCAATGCGGAAGAGAAATTGCTGGCGTCCGTGACGAAGGGGGCGCCGATCTCCTCGAGGTAGCTCAAGATATCGGCGCGGCTCAGCGAGAGCAGCGGGCGGATCAAACGACCCGGGCCGGTTTCGGCCATCGCCGACAGCCCGGCAACCCCCGCGCCGCGCAGTAAGCGCATCAAAACAGTTTCGGCCTGGTCGTCGGCGTGATGTCCCAGGGCGACATAATCGCTGCCGGTCTGGAGTGCGGCACGGCTGAGAAACTCATGGCGAGCGAGGCGGGCAGCCTCTTCGAGGTTCGGCATCGCCGGGGCAAGCCCGGTGGCTCGTTCGACCACGAACCTAAGCTTGAGTCGGGTGCACAAGTCATGGCAGAAGCGTTGGTCGCTATCGGACTGGTCGCCGCGAAGCGCATGATTCAGATGTGCGGCCGTCAGCCGAAAGCCGCACGACTTGCGCAACTCGACCAGCGCGTGCAGCAGCGCGACCGAGTCGGCTCCACCCGACAGCGCGACCAGCATCGCCGCCCCCGGGCGCACACCAACGCGCTCCAGAGTGCGCCTCACCTCGGCGAGGAATGTTTTGCGCTGCCGCTGACCCATCTTCGGCAAGCCTATGCGCCACCACCCGACCGGGCAACGTGCCGCTAGCGGCCCATGCGGTCGAGCAACTGGAGGATGATATCGATGCCGGGCAGGTTGACCTCGAGTTCCTGTTCCAGGGTGCGAATCAGACGCGCGCGCTCCAGGGCGGAACGATCGTAAAGTGGCTGAGCCTTTCCTGCGGATTCAAGCCGTTGCGCGGGGACCAGCAAATCTTCCTGTTCCCAGACCGAGAGCTGGCGTTCGGTAACCCCTATCATGGTGCAGAACGCACTTCGACTGATCAGGAGGTGGCGGCCCTCGCCGGCGCAGGACGATTTACGATTCCGGACTCCGCGTTTGGGCATCAGGCATCAGCTCCTGGGCATCATTTCCGCCCGCGGATCTTTGACCGCCCGCGCGCTGCGACTCTCGGCAAGTTGTTGCATGAGCTTGCGCTCGGCGTCGTTCAGATCGGTTGGCGCGAGCACTTTGATTTCGTAGAGCAGGTCTCCGGCCGCCTCCCTGCCGCGGCCTGGAATCCCGCGACCCCGCAGGCGCAGCACCCTTCCGGTCTGCGAGGCGGCGGGAATCTTGAGTGATACCCTGGCGCCGTCCGGGGTTGGTGCGGTGACTTCGGCACCTAATGCGGCCTCGTAGTCCCATACCGGCAGCTCGCAGCGGATGTCGCGCCCGGAAATGCTGAATGGGGGACGCTGTTCGATGCGAACCAGGAGAAACAGATCGCCATTGAGTTCGGGGCGCGTCCCGCGCCCGCCCTGTCCCTTGAGGCGCAGCTGCGTGCCGTCGGTGACGCCGGCCGGGATGGTCACTTCCAGGGCGCGCGGGGTGGGTATGACGCCCGCGCCCCCGCAGGTTTCGCAGGCGCGTGCAGCCTGGATGATGCGGTTTTTCCCCTGCCGCTTCTCGCTGGTGACGATACCGGAGCCGCCGCAGGTGGAACATTCGTCCTGTGCGACCATTTCCAGCCGCCGGCGGGCTCCCTTGATCGCATCGTAAAGGTTTACTTGAACTTCTGCGCGAAGGTCGGGTGCGCGCACCGGCTCGGCCGAGAAGCCAAATCCGTGCATTCCGCCGCCCGGGCGAAACCGTTCAGATGCGCCTCCGAAAAACTGCTCGAAGAAATCGCTGAAATCGCCGCCCGCGCCGAAGTGCGCGTCGCCGCCGCGGCCGCCCGCCGCAGCTTCGCGCGCGTACCGGCGCATCATCTCCTCCTGCGAGACACCGTGTTCCCAGTCCGCCCCGAGTTCGTCGTACTTCTTGCGCTTGGTCGGGTCGCTTAGGACCTGGTAGGCCTCGTTGATTTCCTTGAACTGCTTTTCGGCGTCCTTGTTTCCGGGATTGACGTCCGGATGATGTTTGCGGGCAAGTTTGCGAAACGCGCTCTTGATGTCGGCCTCACTGGCAGTGCGCTCGACACCGAGAACTTTGTAGTAGTCGCGGAACTCCATCCAGGTGGTCCGTATTCAAAGATGCGCACGAATCCGCGCGGCGCAAGTGTAGTTGAGAAATCGCGCGTCCGCTACGAAGAGCGATCCGACGGAGCCTCTGCGCCCGACTTCAGGTCGTTTAGGGCTTCGAGGCGCTTGCGGAGCGCGTCGAGCTCGCGCTCGAGCAGCGACTGGCGACGCCAGATGAATGCGACGTACAGAAAGATCGCCGCGAAGATGATGCTGTACGCCACGAATAGATAGCCGAAGTGTTCCATCGCCAGGTTCCCGGCTTACGCAGCGCCGGCACGAAAACGGACCAGCGCGATTTCCCGGGCGAGCGCAGCCAGGTGCGTGCGCATCCTGAGCTCGGAAAAGCGCAGCAGCAGGAGCCACGCAAACAACAGGGTGAAGGCCGCCAGCGACACCAGCAGCGTCACCACCATGCGGGGATCTTCCAGACCGTGGCCGCCCTGGCGGGTGACGAGGACGGCGGGATGAATGGTTCGCCACAGCCGCACCGACACGATAACCACCGGCACGTCGAGCGCCGCGACAATTCCGACCACCGCAGCAAACCTCGCGACTTGCGGCGTGTCGTCCGCAATCATCCGCAACATCAGGTAGCCGCCATACATCAACCACAGCACGAAGGTGGTGGTGAGGCGGGAATCCCAGGTCCACCAGGTACCCCAGATGGGTTTGGCCCAGAGCGATCCGGTGATCAGGACCAGGGTGCAGAACAGCATGCCGATTTCGACCGCGGCATAACCGAGATCGTCCCAAATTTGTCCGCCCATCCAGAGATAGAAAACTCCCGCGATCGCGACCAGCCCGAACGAGGCGAACGCGACCCAGGCGCACGGCACGTGGAAATAGAAGATGCGCTGCACGATGCCCTGGTCGGCTTCGGTCGGCACCCACACGAACACCATGTACAGAGCGACCAGCATCGCGATCAAAGCGGCGAGGCCGAGCGCAGCGTAAAAACGCCGGTTCACGACCCTACTCTTCTCCCACCACCTGTTCGAACAACAGATAGCCGGCTGCGATAAACAGCACATCGAACGCGAGCAGTATTCCGACCCACTCGCGCGCCGCAGCCAGACCCAGACCCGACAATGCCGCGGTGCTGGCTTTTACACCTGCAATCAGAGCGGGCACGAACAGGGGCACGATCAGCAGCGGTAACAACAACTCTCCGCCCCGGGCTCGAATCGATATGGCCGCCAGCAGGGTCGCGAGTGCGGAGAACCCCAACGCACCCAGGATTAGCACGATCGCCAGGGTCGCCAGTGAGTCGGAAAACTCGAGATTGAAAAAGAGCATCGCCATGATGGTGGCCGCGACCGCAGCGGCGATCATGAAGGTGGCCGAAGCGGTCAGCTTGGCCATGTAGAGGACCGCGCGGTCGACCGGGCTGAGCAACAGCGCCCGAAGACATCCGTTTTCGTGTTCCGCAACCATCACCCTGGTCGCGCCGAGCATCCCGGCAAACACCAGCGCAATCCAGAGCGCGCCCGCGGCGGTAGCGGGTCCGCCGCCGGCGGTCCGATCGAAGGCGAAGGTCAGCACCACCAAGACCAACAGGGCCAGCGACACCAGTGCGGTGGTGCTTCGTCCGCCTCGCAGCTCGAGTATCAGGTCCTTGCGCAGGATTGCGAGAAACGCGCTCATGAGGGCCGGGGCCTTAGTAGCGAACGCAGGCGCCCCCTGCGGGGCGCGTCTTCTTCCTGATAGGGCACGACCTGCCCGCGCACGATTTCGTAAACTTCGAACTCGATGCCCTCGACCCCAAACGGCGTATGCGCGGTTGCGACGATCGAGCATCCTTCGTCGAGAACCGATTTGATAAGCGTTCGCACGCGGGCCGCTCCGTCGGGGTCCAGGCCGGCGAACGGTTCGTCGAGCAACAGCAATGAGGGCCCGTGAATCATCGCGCGTGCGGCCGCAAGCCGCTGCTCCATCCCGCGGGAAAAGGTTCTCACCCGATCGCCGGCCGAATCAGCCAGCCCAAGCCGTGCAAGCCACGACTCCGCCACCTCGCGCGGCGCGGAAACTTCGTAGAGCCGCGCGTAAAATTCCAGATTCTCGCGTGCGGTAAGATTGGGATAGAGAAAGCTCTGATGCGACATCATCCCGATTCGCCGGCGATAGCGCGGCCCGAAGCGGCGGGTGTCTTCACCGAACACCAGGGCGTAGCCCTCGCTGGGCGCGACCAACCCGGCGAAGATGGACAGCAGCGTGGATTTCCCGCACCCGTTGCCCCCGATGACGATGGCGCCCCGTCCCGGGCTTAGCCGGAACTCGGTCTCCTGCAGGACCGGCGTGAGGCCGAAAGTCTTGCCCAGGGCGTGGGTTTCGATAACCGGTGCGGCCATCCGTCAGCTCGCCCGGTCGTGGTCGCGCGGCCGCAACCCGACACCACATTCCCCGCAGAACCGGGAGTCGGCGGCGCAGCGAGCGCCGCATTGCGGACAAAAGTTGATGGCGCGCGGCACGACACGCGGTGCACCAGCTGCACCGCGCGCGGACTCGATCCTCCGCACCGAGCCTTTCCCACGCGCCGGGTCGGCGCGAAATCTCTCCAGAGCGGCCATCGCGCCGAGTGCGCGTTGTTCCAGGGCGGCGTGGAGCGACGCATAGTCGGACTCGGAAAGCTTGCCCATCTCGCGATCGAATTCGAGTTCGCGCAGCCCCTGCACCGCCAGGCCGCGCTCGTGCTCGAGCCGTTCGCGATCGACCTCGCTTGAGCTCTTTTGCCGCCAGGGGAAAAGGCCGCCTCCCAACGGAGCCGCGACAAACAGGGCAACTCCGGTGATGATCATTGCAGCGGCCAGGTACGCCACGGCTCAGCTGCGCTCCCGAATCTCGCGCGCGAGCCGATCTTTCAGCTCGGCATCGAATGGGGACGCCTCAGCTTGGGGACTCGGCACCGCGCTTGCGCCACCCGGCGCGGGGAGCGAACGCCATCGCCTTGCGCTGTACACGATGAGCGCACCACCCAGCACCACGACCAGGAAGGGCATCACCCACGCCACCATATTGAAGCCCTCGGTGGTCGGAGCGGACAGGATCTTTTCGCCGTACTTCTGGCGATAGAAGGCGATTATTTGAGTTCCGGACTCGCCCTTACCGATCATCGACTCGATCTGCTCCCGCACCGGGACAGAAAAACTGCAGGTCGGATGGTTGCAGTTGGCTACGGTCAGGCCGCATCCGCACTGGCAGGTGAGGGCTTGGCTGATGGTGGCCAGGGTCGGGCGCTCGGCGGCGCGAACGGCGAGATCTCCGCCCAGCGCAAATGAAAATACCAGCACGAGACCGCCCAACGCAGCGGCATAAAACCCCAGGCGTCTCATGCTCAATCTCCGCCCGGGGCTGGTTCACCCGCGATTTGAGAATCGGCGGCACCACGCAGAGCCGCGGCGATCGCGGCGCGCTCGCGGACGTTCGGCCACATCACGACCACCGTGCCCAACACCATCAGAAGTCCGCCTCCCCAAAGCCAGAACACCAGTGGAGTAAGAAACACCTCGAAGGTGGCCTGCCTTCCGCTGTCATCGAGGCCGGCCAGGACCACGTAGAGGTCCGCGAACGGCGTCGATCGAATGGCCACCTTGGTAGCCGGCTGCTGCTGACGCTTGTAGAAAAGCTTGGCCGGCGCCATCTGCGCGACTTCACGCCCGTTACGAGTTACCACCAGGTTCGCCGTGGCGCTCTCGAGATGCGGTGTATCGAGCGGAAGAACGCCGAGGTACTGGAGCCGGTAGGGACCAACCGCAAAGCTCTGGCCTTCACTTACCGTCTTCTTAACTTCGGTCTTGAAGAACGCCGACCCGACGATCCCCACGAATGCGACAATCACGCCGATATGAATGATGTATCCCCCGTAGCGGCGATTGTTCTTTGCGACCAGGTTGACCAGGGCGGTCGCAGGCGCCTCGCCGATCATGTGCCGGCGTGCACTCACCCCACGGCGGAACTCGACGATTATGGTGCCCATCACGAAGGCGGCCACCGACAGCGCCCCCAGCACGTACCAGGCCCGGATATGAAAGGCAAAAGCCAGCAGTCCGGCGCCCAGACCGAAAGTGGCGGGAGCCGCGAAGCTCTGGATGAGGTTGCGGGGCGTGGTGCGTCGCCATGCGATCAACGGGCCTACCCCCATCAGGAAGACCAGCGCGAGTGCGAGCGGCCCATTGACCTGGTTGAAGAACGGGGGCCCGACCGTGATCTTGACGCCGCGAACCGCTTCGGACAGCACCGGGAAGATCGTCCCCCAAAAAACCGCGAACGCGATGCCAACCAGCACCAGGTTGTTGAATAGAAACGCGGCCTCGCGCGACAGGTACGATTCGAATTCGGCGGGGCTGCGCAAGTCGCCCGATCGGAAGATGAGCAGCCCGGTATACGCGACCACGACGAAAATGAGGAAGCTCAGGAAGTAGGGGCCAAGGCCGGATTGGGTGAAGGAATGAACCGATGAAATAACCCCGCTGCGGGTGATGAACGTGCCAAAGATGGTCAGGGCGAACGCGAGTCCGATCAGCGCGAGGTTCCACACCTTGAGCATGTCCTTGCGCTCCTGGATCATCACCGAGTGGAGGTAGGCGGTCATTACCAGCCACGGCATGAAGGCGGCGTTCTCCACCGGATCCCACGCCCAGTAGCCGCCCCACCCCAGCACTTCGTAAGCCCATCGCGCGCCGAACAGGTTGCCAAGGATAAGAAAGAACCACGAAAAGATTGCCCATCGGCGCGTGGAGCGGATCCACGAATCGTCGAGCTTGCCGGTGATAAGCGCGGCAGCCCCGAACGCGAAAGGAACCGTTGCACTGACATACCCGGTATAGAGGGAGGGCGGATGGATCGCCATCCAGTAGTTCTGCAGCAGCGGGTTCAGGTCGGTTCCCTCGGAGGGCACCAAGCTGAGCGAATCGAAGGGCCGCGTCACGAAATTGAGCATCCCGAGAAAGAAGACCGCGACCAGCGCGAGTACCGCGGCCGCGTATGGAGCAATTTCTGGATTGCGCCGGCGGTTCTGGAATGCGGCAATCGAGGTGAAGATTGAAAGGAGCCAGGTCCAGAACAGAAGCGAGCCCTGCTGTCCACCCCACAAGGCGGTGAACTTGTACGGAGTCGGGAGCGTGGTACTGGAGTAGGCTGCGACGTATTCGAGGGAGAAATCCGAACTTATCAGTCCCGACCACAGCGCGATCACGGCGAGCGTGACCAGCCCGCACATTGCCCACAACGCATGCCGCGCACTGGCCACAAAATCCGCGCGCTGCTTGCGTGCCCCGCACAGATTCGCGCCAATCGAATAGACGGCGAGCAGCAGCGCGACCAGCAGTGACAGACTTCCCAGCTGCGACATCGGAGCCTACTTGTTGCTCTTGGCCTGGTACTTGGACGGACAGCTGGTCAGAACCTGGGTGGCGGCAATTTCGCCAGCAGGAAGGAGCTTTCCCTCCACGATAACGTCGCGATTCTCGGCGAACATGTCGGGCTTGGGTTCCCCGATTGAGGTTACTTTGAACGAAACCGGATCAGTCGCCACTACCGGGGCCACGGTGCCATCTGCCGCCGGCTCGGGAATCGGCACGATCGCGAATCTAAGGGTGAGCGATGCGGGGTCCCAGGCGATGGTTCCGACCTTGACCCGACCCGCGATGCGAAGCGACTGACCGCCGAGCTCAGCCTGGCGCGCGGTTACTTCATTGACGGTCAGATAGTATTCGGAGGTGCTGCGTATCGCCGTGACGATCAGGTAGGCGACAGCACCCACGATCAGCGCCGAACCAATTACAAAGCGGAGCCTTACGCGCATAAACCGGAGAGCCTGGGCAATTCTTTCAGGCGAACCCCTGACGGGCAACCAGAAACCTGCCCGAGGTTTGCCGGAGTGCCACACCATCTACGGGAGAGAACCTAAACAGACCACAAAAATCAACCCCGCGACCGCGCAAGTCCGCGCCGGTCGGATTACTCCCCCTGCTCGGATTCGCGGACCTGATGGGGGCCGAAGGCTACGCCGCGCCTGCTCGCACGGATGAAGGCGAGCAGCTCGGCCACTTCCGGTGATAACGGGCCCGAGCCCTCGAGACGTTCGATCGCGAGCTTCAGATTCTGGCGCTCTCCGAATAGTGCGACAAAGGCGCGGCGCAGTGCCGAGATAGCCTCTCTTTTGATTCCGGCGCGACGCAGTCCGATCGAATTGATGGCC
>JAFAHS010000583.1 GCA_019237115.1 Deltaproteobacteria bacterium | reverse complement strand
CCATCAGGCTGTGGCAAAACGACGCTCATTTCCGTCCTGGCTGGAGTGCTGGGTCGCGACGGCGGAGACTGTCGGGTTCTGGGTCGCGACTACAATCAAATGGGACCGGAAGAAACAACCCGTTTCCGCGGGAAGAATATTGGTTTCGTCTTCCAGGCTTTTAACCTTATCCCTGCGCTCACGGCCGGCGAAAACGTAGCAACACCGCTGATCATCAACAGACTAAAGCCACGCCTTGCAGTCCAGCAAGCAACTGAGGTTTTGCACAAAGTAGGTTTTGACGAGCGCGGGATACGTTCCATGCCCATGGATCTTTCCGGGGGGCAGCAGCAGCGCGTAGCAATTGCCCGGGCGCTGGTTCACAACCCGCGCTTGATTGTTTGCGACGAGCCCACCAGCGCCCTTGATGGGGAAACCGGCCACAAGGTCATGGAGTTGATGCGTCGACTCGCGGTGGGCAAGGATCGCGCTTTGATTGTCGTCACGCACGATGCCCGCATCTTTGAGTTCGCAGACCAATAACATGGTCGGGCTTGAAGGTTTTGCCGAGATGCCTTTGAAGCGACTCGGGTCCTGAAGCTAGGCGATCAGGACAGGCCCCGCTCCACGACGTAGCGCATAATCTCCGCATTATTCTTCAGCTTCATCTTTTCGAGAACGCGAGTGCGGTAGGTACCCACAGTTTTAGCGCTCAACGAGAGTTCATCCCCGATTTCCTTGGGCACTTTACCGGCGGCGATCATCAGCATGACCTGGTATTCGCGGTTGGAAAGCGCTTCATGTGCCGGCCGGTCCGACGACTGAACTTCGGCCGCAAGTTGCTCTGCCAAAGTCGGCGTGATGTACTTGCCTCCGCTGCAGACCTTCCGTACTGCACGGCAAAGCTCTTGGGGTACGCTCTCTTTGGTCAGATAGCCCGCAGCACCAGCCTTGAGCGCGCGCAGCGCGTATTGCTCTTCAGGATGCGCACTCAAAACAAGCACGGGTACCTTGGACGACGAAGCGCGAATCTCCTTCAACACGTCTAGACCGCTGCGTCCTCGCATTGAGACATCGAGAAGGACGAGCTCCCAAGCGTTCGCCCACAGTTGGGCGAGCGCCTCGGTGGTATTGGCCGCTTCGCCAAATCTCGCGTTGCTAAATTCGCCGGCCAGGATCCGCTTCAGGCCCTCCCGTAGCACCGCGTGGTCGTCAACAATCAAGATTCTCATCAGCTTGTTCCCAAAACTGGCATCCGCACCACGACAGCGGTACCTTGGCCAGGCATCCCCGCAAATTCAATCTCTCCGCCAAAGACCGCAACTCGTTCGCGCATACCCAGCAAGCCTAGCGAATGACGCTCCGCCAATCGTGCGGGCGAAATCCCCACGCCGTCATCCTCGATCTCGAGTACGACCGCCCCCTCTTCCTCGCTCAAATTCACCCAGACCTTTGTCGCCTGTGCATGGCGTGCGACGTTGGTCAAACTTTCCTGAAAAATGCGGAACATCGCTGTGGCCTGATCGGGGCTGAGCGGTAAGTCCTCCTCGGGCACCCTCACCACGCAGCTTACGCCTGAGCGCGCTTGGAAATCCCTGGCTTGCCATTCGATTGCAGCCGCCAAGCCCAAGTCGTCCAGCACGCCCGGCCGCAGTTCAGCAGAAATACGACGCACTGTGTACACCGTTTCATCGAGCGTTTCGTTCATCCTTTTCACTCTTTCGAGCAGCGCGCCGAAGTCTGCTTCTGCCACGGCACCAGCGAGCCCACGCCCTATCCCGTCAACGTCCATCTTCATGGCGGTCAGGCAGCGACCTAATTGGTCATGCAGCTCGCGCGCGATGCGCATCGCTTCCTCTTCTCGGGCCTGCTGCAGCCGTGTCGCGAGCGCACGCAGCCGTTCCTCGGACCGGCTCAACGCCTCCTCTGCCGCTTTTCGTCTAGAGATGTCCCGCAGAATCACCGTGAACAGTTTGCCCCCTTCAACATTGGTCTGGGAAATGGAGGCCTCGATCGGGAACTCCTGACCGTCGACCCGCAGGGCCGTCAGGTCCTTAAGCTTGCCCATCGTCCGGTTCGTCGCCCCAGTGGCTCCGAATGCCCGTACATGCGCGCGGTGTGCCTCGCGTAGCGGGGCTGGAATGAATCGGTCCAACGGTCGGCCGAGCGCTTCGGCCGCAGCGCAGCCGAACATCCGTTCGGCTGCCGTGTTGAATAGCACCACCCGCTGCGCTGCATCGATGCTGATAATCGCGTCCATCGCCGAGTCGATGATATTCGCAAACCGGGCCTGGCTTTCCCGCAGCCCCTGCTCTGCTCTTTTTCGCTCAGTGATGTCCGCGTTGACTTCCAAGATGTGCAGTGAGCGACCAGTCGAATCGCGATAGACAATTTGCTGGCTGGCAACCACCAGCTGCTCTCCGTTGCTTTTGCGGTGTATCAATTCCCCTTCCCACTGACCCACACCGCGTAGCATTTCGTCCACGTACGCCTTCCCGCTCACAAACTCGGTCTGAAACAGCTCGTGCGACACGCGGCCCAGTGCCTCCGCTTTCGAAAAGCCGTAGAGGCGCTCGGCCCCCTTGGTCCAGAGGATAATGCGACTCTCCATGTCACGCACCAGCACCGGCGCCAACTCAAGTACCGCGGTCTGCTCCTGTAACCGCTCATGAGCCTGCCGAGTTGCTGCCTCGACCCTTTTTTGATCTGTGATGTCACGGGCAATCTTGGAGGCCCCGATGACGCGGCTACTGCGGTCCCGGATCGGCGAGACGCTCAATGAAACGTCGACCATCCGGCCGTCTTTGTGTCGACGCACCGTTTCGTAACGCTCTACCCGCTCGCCCCGCCGGAGCCGCAGAAGGATCTCCGCCTCTTCTTCAGATCGCTCAGGAGGTACGATGCGAGACACGGATTGACCAACCATTTCCTCGGCGGTGTAACCAAACAGGCGGCTGGCGCCCTGGTTCCAACTAGTGACGATCCCCTCGAGGCTCTTCCCAATGATGGCATCCTCGGACGATTCGACGATCGCGGCCAATC
>JAFAHS010000501.1 GCA_019237115.1 Deltaproteobacteria bacterium | reverse complement strand
CTTGTTGCCGCAGCCGATGTCATAGCCGACACCTGTAGGGCTGATCGCATTCTTGTACGCCACGACACCGCCGATCGGCACACCGTAGCCGACGTGGTTGTCGGGCATCAACGCAACTTTGTCAGCAGTGCGTGCACAGACACGAATCTGGTTCAGCGTACGATCATCGGCCTGACCGAACACAGGAATCTGGTTATCGAAAATTTCCATGCGAATCACGAGAGTGGTCCTCACTTGCCTCCGTCGCCGGTGCAGTCGCACCCGACAGCAGTTTTCAAACACCACGAAAAAGCCCCTGACCATCAGGCCAGGGGCTCGAAAGTCTGCTTTGGAAAAACGCGCTATGCGCTTGTCCAATCGAGCCCTGGCACGGACAGAATTTCACCTTGCGAATACGGCCGGGGGCCTTTCGCTTGGTGATGTCTCGTCGATGGGACTCGATTCAGCATGATTGTCATGATGCCCTACTTCTTAAAAAGAAGCAACACCAATTGCAGATGAACTCACTGCTTACTTTGGGTAATTACCAGAGAGTGAGTTGCGCTTAATTTAGAAGTGAAGTATTCTCGTTTTCGTGAAGAACCTATTCCAGTCGTACCTGTCCGAAAGCCTCAGCGATTCACGGGGCATAGGGGGGTGCGGCTGAATTTAGGCAAAGTTCTTAAAGACCGCCAAGCCCCTCGAGAAATCGAGGGGCTTTTGCTTTGGTACGCCGTTCATGAATGACAGCTTGGAGGTGTAAGTCCTCTTCACATCCTGATGGGGAGAAGTGATAGCGAAGCGCAAGGGGGTCGCCGCGAGGCGGGGTCTGAAGGAAGCGTGGAGCAAAGACGCGAGCCGATGGACAATTCAGCGGATATGAGGCCTACGGCGCCGGGCGAGCTGGCCAATGGCAGCAAAGCCCTCCACCATCAAAGGCGCTGGTGGTAAATCCGACGGTTGTGCGTTGAAGGCGGTCGTTCTTATGACGGGAGGTCTGTTGCATGTCCTGGATTCAGGACTGAGGGTGGAGCGATTCATTCTGACCGTGCAGCAGAAGTCAGCAGCGGGCATAGTAGGTCGCCACGGCGACTGAAGGCCCAAACGGAAAGAAGCGGCAAGTAGGCGGCGCGACTGGATGGGCGACAAGCGGCAGAAAAACCAGCTTCGGCTGGCCTTTAGCGAGGAGGTGCGGAGTGAAGCTCCAAAGGCTCCTGGCGAAGGGTCCGAAACGCCCACGGCGAAGCGCATGATCGAAAGCCCGGCCAAGAACCACGAACCACTGATGGAAGAAGTCTGCGAGCGGGAGAATTGCTTGCAGGCTTACAAGCGAGTGAAGTCCAACAAAGGCAGCCCGGGCATCGACGGCATGACGGTCGAGCAATTGCCCGGCTACCTGAAGGAGCACTGGCCAGCCATCCGCGAACAACTGTTAAGCGGGACTTACAGACCGCAACCGGTGCGACGGGTAGAGATACCTAAGCCGGACGGAGGGGTGCGACAGCTGGGCATCCCGACGGTGCTGGACCGCATGGTGCAGCAGGCGGTAATGCAGGTTCTGCAAGGCAGATGGGACGCGGGGTTCTCTGAACATAGTCACGGGTTCCGGCCCGGACGCTCGGCACATCAGGCGATCGCCAAGGCACAGAAGTATGTAGCCAAGGGCCGCCGCTGGGTGGTGGATCTCGATCTGGAAAAGTTCTTTGATCGGGTTAACCACGACAGGCTGATGGCCGCCGTAGCGCGGCGGGTCGCGGACAAGAGGATGCTCAAGCTAATCCGGGCATTCCTAACCGCGGGCGTGATGGAGAACGGGCTGGTGGGTCCGGTGGAGGAAGGCACGCCACAAGGCGGTCCTTTATCCCCGCTGCTGTCGAACCTTGTGCTCGATGAACTTGACCGGGAGTTGGAGCGGCGCAAGCACTGCTTCGTGCGATATGCGGACGATTGCAACATCTACGTGCGCAGCCGGCGGGCAGGGGAACGGGTGAAGCAGAGTATCACCGGCTTCATCACGCGACGGCTCAAGCTCAAGGTCAACGAACAGAAGAGCGCAGTGGCGCGACCGGCGGATCGTAAGTTCCTCGGCTTCAGCCTGACGCGGGCACGGGACCCGAAGCGGCGTATCGCTGCCAAGTCCTTGTTCCGTTTCAAGCAGAGAGTGAGGGAACTGACGAGAGGGACCCGGGGGATCAGCATCGAGGAGATGACGAGGGAACTCGCCGACTACTTACGTGGTTGGAAGGGATACTTCGGCTTCGCCGAGACGCCCTCGGTGCTGGAGCGACTCGATCAATGGATACGGCAAAGACTGCGGTCCGTGATCTGGAAGCAATGGAAGCGCGGTCGGCGGCGGTTTCAAGGACTGCGCCAGAGGGGTGTATGGGGCGATCTGGCTGCCAAAACGGCCGGAAGCTCCCACGGCCCATGGCGCATCGCCAACAGCCCGGCCATGAAGTACGCGTTTCCCAATGCCTACTTCGCAGCGCTTGGACTACCCCAGTTGTTCGCGGTTATTAGCTCAATCTGACCGAACCGCCGGATGCGGACCCGCATGTCCGGTGGTGTGGCAGGGGAGGAGAGGTGACTCTCCCCCCTATGCCGATGGGAGAGGAGAGCGCTCGCGGGATGTAACCGGGAATTCATCTTCGAGGCGGTTCCGGGCGGTAGGTTGGCTCTGCTATTGTCGGTCGCAACCGCAGGTCGTATCGCACTCGGAGAAAGGGTGAACACCATGGCGTGCAATCCGGATGAACTCCTTCATGTTCCGTTGTTTGAGCTGCTGGATGAAGAGCAGACGCGGATTC
This sequence comes from Deltaproteobacteria bacterium, assembly GCA_019237115.1. Lineage (GTDB taxonomy): Bacteria > Desulfobacterota > Binatia > Binatales > Binataceae > JAFAHS01. The sequence goes on along the minus strand of JAFAHS010000501.1, from coordinate 754 downwards.
TGGCCGCGCAGGTGCAGATCCAGCACTTCGCGCCCCGGCAACGGATATTCAAAGCGGGCGAACCGGCGGAGCACGGGTACGTCAAGTTGTCGGGAGCGGTACGGGTGACGACGATCGACGAGGACAACCAGGAAGTGGTGGTGGATGAGCCGGGGCATGGGGATTTCTTCGGCTTCGCTTCGATGATTCAGAATACGCACCACCACACATCGGCGATGGCGATGGAAGAGACGGTGTGCGTGGAGGTAGGCCGGGACGATATCGAGCAACTGCTCAAAAGATCGCCTGCGGCGGGAATGGCGATGCTTACGATGCAGGCGCGGCAGTTTCATTCGGCGCAGAAGCTGGTGCGGGCGCGGGCCAGCCGCAATGCCAACGAGATGATCGAGGAGCAGACGACCTACGGGGAGCGGGTGGCCGACGCGGTGGCGCGCTTCGGGGGCTCCTGGACCTTCATCATCGTGTTTGGGGTGGTGCTGGTGATGTATTCGGCGTTGAACGTGATTCTGGACCGCAAGGCGTGGGACCCGTATCCGTTCATCCTGCTCAACCTGTTTCTATCCATGCTGGCGTCGGTGCAGGCTCCGGTGATCATGATGAGCCAGAACCGCCAGGACGCCAAAGACCGTCTGCGAAGCGAGCTGGACTTCGATGTGAACCGGCGCTCGGAGCTGGAGATCCGCGACCTGGCCAGCAAGCTCAACCTGCTCGGCGACAAGGTCGACGACATCGAGGACCTGCTGCGCAAGCCGTA
>JAFAHS010000218.1 GCA_019237115.1 Deltaproteobacteria bacterium | reverse complement strand
GCTGTCCACTCTGTCCATGCTGTCCATCCCCGGTCCACTCGGCGGTCAGGAGCATCCGGTAAGCAGATTCCTCGACTTACCCCTTTTGTGTGGCCTCCCGTTCAAATTGGTAGACACCTGCGTCGCGGGCGCAAAGCAGACCCGCTTCTTCGACAGGCAGATCCGCGTTCCATTTGCTCGAGTCGAAGCGCTTGCCGGTGATTCCGTCAGAGGCTTCGCTCGCCAGATACAACAGGGGCGCGACGACGATATCGGGATCGAGCAGCTGTTTGCGCGCGGCCTCGGGGTAGGATTCCGGGATCATTCCCGTCAAAGTTGCGCCGCCCGGCAGAATCGCGTTCACGGTCACGCCCGTCCCGGCGAGCTCCTGGGCCCAGATCTGCGTTTCGGATTCGAGCGCGGCCTTAGACGGCCCATACGGCGAGAAGCCCCGGCGCTGCATCGTCAAAAAATTCACCGAGTGGTTAATGATGCGACCCCAGCCGGCGCTGATCATCGACGGCACCGCAGCACGCGCCATCAAGAAAGGCCCGTTGACATTGGTGTCGATGATAAGTCGCCAGGTTTCAGGATCAGTTTCCCAGAAACGCGTCGGCTCGGTTATGAAATCCTCGCTCACATACTTCATGCCGCGCCCGGCATTGTTGACCAGAACGTCTAGCTTACCAAAACGTTGTAAGGTTTCGGCAACGAGTGCGGCACAGTCTTGTACGTTGGTCACGTCTGCGATCATCGGCACCACTGCGTCCCGAGGTGCTTCGGCCACGACTCGGTCCAGCTCCTGGCGCTCGCGCGCAGCCGTGGCGATCACTTTTGCTCCGGCCCGCGCCAGGCCCAGCACCATCGAGCGTCCCATGCCTCGGCCGCCACCGGTGACGATCGCGGCCTTGCCTTCGAGGGGCGCGCCCTGACTCGATCGCTTTACCTCTGCGGTTTGGGAAACCGTTTCACCTTTTCCTCTAACTGTAGATTTGGACATACACGTTTTTCTTGTTGCCTCGTGAAAATCGACTTTCCAGCGCGAGGTGGCCTTTTACCCCGACTGGCGGGACGGACGGTATTGCATCTAGCGACCGATTGGCCCGGTCACTTCTCCAATGTTTCTGCGGTGATCACTCACGTTCCGCCTCACAAGCGGCGGGCACGGAATTCAGCCTGCAGTTGCCAACTCTTGCCGTCATCCCGAGAGAGCTCTCCAAGCCAGCGGAATGAATCCCGTCCAATATCGGTGAACCGCCAACGCTGGGTCTCGCCTTGGTCGTTCTTGCCGATCTGCACAATCTCATTGCCTTCCGCGCGGCCAAGCTGGCGGGTATAGGCTTGGTGCAAAGGGTCGCTCCGCAGGATGTGCCATGCTTTTAAACCGGGATCGTAGATACGCAACGTCGTGCCGTAGAAGATGCCGGGTAGTATCCATACATCCTGGATGGCGCGTCCTTGCAGCACCCAGCCGAAATGAATTTCGCCGACGCCTGTCAAGGTTGTGCCGTCATCCCTGTGGACCGTTGCATCCATTGTCCAGTCGCCGATCAACCAGCTGTAAAGCTTCAACTGTTCCGTCCGGTCGCTGGCGGGACCGCTACTGAGCAGTGCCTTCACGAAGCCAGATTGTTCAATCATTGGTAAGACCTTGTAGAATTGCCCTTTTGGGCAGATCGGGTCAGGCGCAAAATTGAAACTTGAATATTTTGTGTTAGCTTAGAGAGATGATTGAGGAAATCCGGAGGTTGTTGAGCCTGCGTCCATTCGAGCACTTCCGCATTGTCACGAGCAGCGGCGAGCACTATGACGTGCCAACACCCGACCACGCGGGTCTCAATCCTCGTCACAGCAGGGTGGTGGTTTGGTTCGATGACGATAGCAGCGTGACTCTTTCGTCTCTCCACATAACAGCGATCGAAAAAACTGTGCAGCCCTGAAGCCGAGAGGGGGAAAGGCCGGTGTGTGCAAACCGGATTTCGCTGCGAGACGACCGCCAGGAACTCTAGCCAATGCGCCACTTCCTCCTGGAGAGGAGGATCTGATGCCCTCACTCCCACTCAATCGTGCTAGGCGGCTTGCTTGAGATGTCGTAGCAGACTCGGTTAACACCCTGAACTTCGTTGATTATCCGACTCGAGATCCGGGCCAATATCTCGTAGGGCATCCGGACCCAATCCGCGGTCATCCCGTCCTGGCTTTCGACAATTCGGACTGCGATGGTGTTCTCGTAGGTGCGGTTATCGCCCATGACGCCGACCGATCGAACCGGCAACAGGACGGCGAAACTTTGCCAAACACGATAGTACCAGTCCGCCGCCTTCATTTCGCTGACCACGATGTCGTCCGCTTCGCGCAAGATCCGGAGCCGCTCGGGCTCGATCTCTCCGAGGATCCGGACTGCTAGACCTGGGCCCGGGAATGGCTGTCGAAAAACCACTTCACGCGGAAGTTCCAGTTCTAAACCAACCTGCCGAACCTCGTCCTTAAACAGATGCCGCA
>JAFAHS010000082.1 GCA_019237115.1 Deltaproteobacteria bacterium | reverse complement strand
CTCTTTCCGCTCCTCGTTGAGCCGCTTCACGCCGCCGAGCAGGACGGTACCGCCGTCGGGCACGGTGACCGTGGTCTGCACGGTGGTGAAGGTGAACCGGGGGAGCTGGATCGTGCCGTTGATCGCCGCCGAGCCGCCGCCGAGGCCGCTGCCGCCGACCGCCGCCGGGACCTGGATCGTGGTGAAGCTCTCGAGGACGGTGAAGACCGGCGCGAGCGTCATCCGGACGTAGCGGCGGTCGGCCGAGACGACCGGGGTCACGAGCAACTGGACGCCGTTGGGGAAGGACGCGACGGTGGGCAGGAAGGCGACCGAGCCCGGCCCAACAATCGGGATCAGCGCCTCGACGAAGTTGAGCTGCTCGGTGTTGATGATCGACGCCGGGGCCCCGTTGAACGTGGTGACCTTCGGCGCCTGCAGGATGTTGGTCCGCTGGTCGCCCTGGGCGGCGTTGAGGAACAGGTAGACCTCCAGGTCGCTGAGGAAGGCGATCCCGAAGGTGGCCCCGGCGCCCGGGATGTTGGTGGTCGGAGCGGCCAGGGCTCCGCTGCCCTGCAGGAACTGCATCGCCAGGTTGGGCGTGAAGTTGGCCCCGCCGGCGCCGACGCTGGAGGTGCCCACGGTGAGCGGCAGCCGATTGCCCAGCGAGTAGTCGCGGATCGGGTTGACGATGTAGTTGGGGGTGGCTACCGGGGTGCTAGTGGTGCTGGCGGTGGAGGTGCCGAGGCCGCCGAGACCGCCGCCGTTCTGGCCAGCGAGGCCGGTAGTGGTGGTGGCGGTGGTGGCGGCGGTGGTGGTGGTGGTGCTTTCTGCGGGTAGAGTGTAGGCCAGACTTTTTGCAGGTGCTGGTAGAATCCAGTCGGAAATACGTGACCAGGGTTAATCTGCTCGAAGACGGTTTGACTGATGAGCTGCGGGACCCCGGGATAGTTGGCCAGGTATTGGTCTTCGATGGGCTTCACCGGCGCGCCCGAAAATACGCAGCCCTGCATTTGCGGGTTTATCGGAGTCGGCTCGTAACCATACAGCGCGCTGGTGGTGTACTTCATCGCGGGGCCGAAGTACGCGTCTAGATCGGGCGTGGAAGAAAGCACGTGCCCGTTCTGCGCGAGGTTGGCGAAGTGCACGCCCAGGGCCGCGACCAACGGAATGTGAGACTGCGCGAGACGCTGCCCAGTCTCCATGGTTTTCACGTAGGTCGGGACGCCGGTGAATGCGCCCTCGATGAGCGACATTGGGTCGACACCGAAAATGGAGAGAATCAAGTCTACCCCGGCGACGGCGATGCCGACCCAGCCACCGAACGCGACTCCGGCGCCCAATGCTTCGGTGAAGCTTATGCCCGCGTTGCCGGTGTCGCCCGCTCCCCAGCTCATGGTCGTCTCATCTCACGGTGCGGGCGCGATGTTGTCGGTCACGTACTGATACCAGACCGTCATCGCCAGCTCGCAGGGATTTGGAGAACCAAACCCGTTAATCGAAATGGCCCAGCCTGGGGGCAGGGTTGCGAAATAGCTGCCCATGATGGGCGCCAGCTCATCGCCGCTGGTGGCCGCTGAGTAACGAACGTAAGTCTCAAAGGCGCCGGCGTTAGCGGAGAACATTCCATTGACCCCTGGCGGGGTTGCAACGTCGGGCGCCAGCGCGAAGATGTGACTTTCTATTGGGGTGATTGGGGTTAGTATCAGCGGCGGTAGCAATAGGGTGATAAAGAATTGTCCGGCCACGCTGGCCGACCAATTGAGCGTATAGATATCGATGGCGGTGGCGCCGGTGGAGTTATTCGCGAAGTAGGCGCCGATGAAACCGGTGGCTACCGAGCCAAAGATCGATGACACGCCGTTGGAGTGCTCGAAGTAATCCCACCGCGCGCGCGTCAGCGTGCCGCGTGAGTTGAGTTGGGCCATCAGTAGAAATAATCAAGCTGGTCAATTTCAATCGCTTCCCATATCAGCGACACAGCGATCGCGTGGGTGGCGGTGCTGTCCTGGAAGACGAGCGAATACCCGGGCTCGATGACCGCGAACGGGAAATCGTGCTGCCACCAGAACACGCCCTGCGCGGTGAGCGCCAGCACGTAGTCGCCCGCGTACACGGTCGCGGTGTCAATCGAATTGATCGTCCCGGGTTGCAGTGGCTCGTTGGCGACCATGCTGGCCTGCAGGCCTGCGGTGGCGCCGATTTGCCCGCGCTGGTAGCTCGCCGCCACGGTGTCGCTGGCGGGTCCACTGACGGTGATGTCGCGGACCACCAGCACCGATCGTCCGGTCGAGTTATTGAACAGGCCGACCGTGCCCAGGTTGACCGGGGTGCCGGTGACGGCGCGCCCGCGCACGCCTTGACGTGGTCGGAACAGCCGATACTCGCGGCGCGGATTAAAAAATTCTTCGTCCATCTCACTGATCCGGCGCGCGGAACAGCGTGAACCACGCACGCCCTGAAGTTGGATTCGCGGTTACCGCTTGTCCTGTCGGCGTGATCGTGTAGTTGATGATCGATCCCACACCTCCCCAGGGCGTTGACGACGGTGGGCCGAACATACAGATGGTCGTTTGAAAAGTTTGGCCCGCGACCATGCTGCTAAGGTCCAATTGGACCGCATCAAGGTTAGAGCCTGAGCCGATACGAAACGCGAAGAGGATTTGACTGGGTAGAGCTGCGCCAAAAGTGAAATCCAGGAACCACCAAGTAGCGGGATAAAAGTAGCCTTGAGAAGGCGCAATGACTGGTCCTACTCCGAGAACGATGGTCGACACGCCGGGGGGGCAAACGATGCTACCTTGTCCGTTTAGCGCCGCTACGATCGGCGCGTTGGCTACGCCATAGAGATTCGACGGTGGCACGGTCGCTTACTCATCGCGCCGTTCAGCTCGCCCGCGAATCTCGACCAGGATGGCGGTGAGGCGCGGCGGATTTCCGAGTGCGGCCGTTACTGCGGTTTTGAACGCAAGTTCCAGCTCCGCGTCGGTCGGCGGCTGGCCCGCTGGTTTCGCCATCTGTGCTTCGAGCTCGGCGCGCTTGAGCGCTTCGTCCAGAGTCGCGAGCTGGTTATCCGCTTCCTGTACGCGTCCCTCGCGGAGAAGATGCTGCAACGCTTCGAGCGTTTCGCTCGTGATTTGAGTGGGCATCGGCTTTACCTTCTTGGTCAGCTTGGCTGCGTGACGCTTGTGGAGATGTACAGTATGTCGAACCATCCTTCTTGCGCGGTGTCCGCTGCGGTGCTGAAAAATTCTACCTGCGGGGGGACGTTTTGGTAAAAATACAGCCATACGCCCCAACCCATCGAAGCGTCGTCCCAGCTCGGAATAAACCGTTGGTTAGCAGGATCCAACTGATCGTATGCCTGGACGGCAATACCTCCGGGCCGCCAGATCGGGCCCATCGCGGGCAGCATCCTGAAAAATAACCCGGTAGCGGAGAACGCGCGCGCGCCGACCAGGGCGTAGTAACCGGCGGGCAGGGGTTGATCGAATATCGGGGTCACCACCGACCACGCCCCGGCGGTGAGGGTGGCGGCGGCGGTCCAGTGCGCGGTGGTGAACTTGCCCGGGGTTTGCTGCTGGGTTGCCATCCCGGGGGGCAGCGGCTGCACCGGCAGCGGTTGCGTTTTCTGGTCGCAGAATCCGGTCACCACGTATTGCACTTGTGCGCCCGCCGCGTTCTGGGTGGCAAAAATATCGAACTCATCGGTGGCGCGCAGTTGCCACGGGGATTGTGAAAAGTCGTGGAAGCGCGGCGGCGACTCGGCAGCGCCGCCCCGGTTATTTGGATCTAACGTCGGATAGGGAAACGGCAGCATCGAGGCCGACTGCGGTCTCACGTGCACGATGTTGGTTCCGACTCCGGCCACGAACATCAGCATCGACACCGTCGGCGAGACTTGCAGCCCCAGGTTGAGCGGCGCGAGCACGGTGTCGCCGGTTTTATAGTTGACCTGCTGGAAGGTGTTGGCGCCCGTGGCGATGGATGAGGTGAAGCATTCGACGTGAAACATCGAGTTAACCCCCGATGACTAAAAGTTGTCCCGCGGCCGGTCCGGGTAGCATTATCCTACCGCTGGTTATTTTATTTTTCCGTAGTACGCGCCCATGCCGGTCGCCCACGCGTTCATGCGCGCGATGTTGTTGGGCCCGCGTCCCTTCGGCATCTGCGAAATCTGCGCCTTGACGGAACTGATCGCGGACGCCAGGGCGGGAGTTACCCGCTGATAGTGCGCCAGCTTCTGGGTGCCCGCGTTGCTCCAGTTGGTCGCCCCGAACGACGCCATGTTCGCCGCCGCCGCGTTGGGATCCGCCGCCGCCATCGAATTTGCATATTTATTGGCACTGACGGCGCGCTGCACTCCGGCCAGCAGCGCCGACTGTGACTGGGTGGGATTGGCATTAAACAGCGCGCGCGGGTTGCTGTATTTATAGACCAGCTTTTGCGCGTTGGTCGGATTCTGCAAAGCCGCCGACCAGTTCTTCGCCATCACGGTCGGATCGACGGTCGTCGTAGGGGTCATGGGCATGGCGGATTCCTCCGAGTTAATCCGCCACGGTCGCCCAAAAGAAAACGCCGCTACGTATTCCTTCCGGAACGACCGTAGCGGCGGTGTCCTTCTTGGTGTTACCTATATCGACTGGGAGTCAAACGCAATAAGCGACGCGCTAGGAAGCCCCAGGAACGATTTTCCGCGCTGCGGACGATGTTCACTGCGGGGATGAATTGCAACTTTAGTCACTCCTATCGTCCCTGGTTCGCAGCGCGCGCGCGAGGTGTCATCGATGGGTGCAGCCACAATTTCGCCGGTCGCCGTGCCGACTGCGACTGGACGACGGCCCTGGTCCACCATGTTGCTGCGCGAGTGGGCGGCGGCGGCTTATCCCGGGCTGCCACTCTATGAACAGTATCGCCTGGGGCCGACTCACGCGTCGCTGGTCGGAGTCACCGTCACGCCCGGAATGGAAGCGGCTTTGCGGGTGCTGAATTGGTACGCGGACGGAGTCATATACGCGCCCAACGAAACCCTGCTCATCGAAGCGAAGATGAAGCCCAACCCGTCGGCGGTGGGGCAGGCGCTTTTCTATCTGCGTTTGCTTCCTTCGACTCCGCAGCACAATTCCAAACCCTACGCGCCGATCGCCCCGGTGGTGCTGTTCGCTGAAAGCGATCCGACCGTGACCATGTTCGCGCGTTCGCTCGGGGTCCGCGTCATCACCTACACGCCGAGATGGGTGGAAGATTACTTGAATCAAGTTCAGCTTCGCCCGCGCCAACGCAGCCGCCCTGGAACGCCGGACGCTCCGACTGATGGCGCGCCCACGGAGAACGCTTCCTAACCGTTCCTTGTGCTGGTGGCGGGCATCGCTTGCAGGGGAGCCGATCATCGGGAAGAAATTTCCCTACCCCTGTCGGCAGGATGTTTCTGGAAGGGTCGCAAGGGGGGTCAGAAAAGAATTGCGGAGCCTCGCCGAGACATCATGGGGAGGGTCGGGAAGTGGCGGGAGATTGACGTAACGCTGGTGCGAGGCCATAGTGATGCGCGTATGGGGCGTCCGATTCCAGTAGCTTTCACCCTTCAGGATGTAAAGACCCTCATCCACTGCAAGGCCCAGCTCGACGCGGTCATCAATGCGTTGGGCGCGTCCAACTGGCAGGGGGGCAGAACCGCCATCGCGGCGCTCGGGATCGTGGATCAGGCCGTGTGCGACTGGTTTAACCGGGTCGAGCCGCACTGGGTGAAGTATCTTAATCGCGGTAGTGCTGCGGGGGCCGCGCCATCTCCCTCGGAGCTCGCCCAGGCGACCCCTGGTGGAAGCCCCGCCCTCGCAGTCATCAAACCAGGGGAGGGCTAGCCCGTGCAGGAAACTGATGCGGTGAGCTGTCTGCTCTGTCTGCAGGCAGACGAGTATGGGTCGATGATCAGAGTGTGTGTTCCGCCTGGGCG
>JAFAHS010000237.1 GCA_019237115.1 Deltaproteobacteria bacterium | reverse complement strand
ATTGACGAAACCGATCGGCGCCGCGCCAAGCAGCTGGCATACAACCAGCAACACGGCATCACGCCGCAATCGGTCACCAAGGCCATCGATGCGTCGCTGGTCGAGATGTACTCGCCGGAATGGGCGATCGTGCCGGAAGTAGAAGCCAAGGATTCCGAGGAAGAGTTCATTGCACCCCATGAACTCGCCGACCGCATCACCGCGCTGCGCCATGAGATGATGCAGGCGGCGGACGAACTGGAGTACGAGCGCGCCGCCGAATTGCGTGACCAGATAAAGCGCCTGGAGCGCAAGATCTTCGGAATGGACCAGCCGCGCGCGCCTGCAGCGCCCGGTCCGGCGCCCGGGTCCGCCGGGTCACGGATGAGCCAGACGCGCGGACGCAAGGGCGCGGGGGCGGCGACCGGAGCGGCGGCGGCAGGCGCACAGTTGGGCAAACGACCGGTCCGACCGGGTCGGCTCAAATTGACGCCGGACCGTCCCACCTGAGGCTGGGGAACTTTTACTACTGTCTCCTCCGAAGTCCGCTGGGTGGCGGTGGTCTTAGGCATGCGTCCACGAATAAGTCGGCCGCGATTGGCTTCACGCGCCAAGAATCCGACTGCTTGCCGAGGGCTTCGGGGGTCCTTGGCGGCGCGTGCTCTTCGTCAAGACCGCTCTTGAACAGAGCCCGATTGTCCTTGAAACGCGCAGACGGGGCGGGTCACCCCGCCTGCGCTTCCCCCACTACTTCTCGAACGAGGGCCCCACGTACCCGGCGGGGGGCATGGCGGACAGGAGCTGCCCGCCGTCTGCCGCATTTGAAAATTGACTGCCGACGGTCAGGCCGCCGTCGACGACCATGGCCTGCCCGGTAACCCACTGGGCATCGTCACTGGCCAGGTAAAGCGCCATCCCCGCGATATCTTCGGGATGACCGGCGCGCTGCATGGGTTGTCCCTTCGCCATCCAGTCTTCCATCGCTTCTTTGACGCCGGGCTGGTTGCGGTGAAGGATTGGCGTGTTGATACCGCCCGGGCAGATGCAGTTCACGCGAATTTTGTCCTTGGCGAATTCGAGCGCCGCCGAGCGAGTGAGATTGACCACTCCGGCCTTGGCTGCGCAGTAGGGATGCAATCCTGCAAAGCCGCGGATGCCGGCGACGGAAGCGGTCGAGATGATCGAACCGCCACCCGTCTTGCGCAGCTCCGGAACCGAGTGCTTGATGCCGAGGAACACCGAGCGCAGCAGCACCGCGATGCTTCGGTCCCAGTCTTCCACGCTGATCTGTTCCAGTGGCCCGAGGGCACCGACGATACCGGCGTTGTTGTAGATGATATCGAGACGACGGAACTCTTTGACCGCACGCGCAACCAGCGCCTTTATCTCGGCTTCGCTTGAAACATCCGCCTTCTGAAATACCGCGCGGCCGCCATTCTCCCGGCAGTCGCGAACCGCAGCTTCGCCGCCTTCGACATTGAGGTCGGCAATCACCACCGCCGCGCCTTCGCCCGCAAAGCGCATCGCCGTGCCGCGTCCGATTCCGCTGGCGGAACCGGTGATAACTGCTACCTTTCCATCCAATCTGCCCATGAAGATTCTCCTCCTCTGACTTCCTCCCAGGTCCGGACCCGGGGGAGCTGTCCTGCTCGACGCTCGGGTGCGAAATTGCCACTCGCCGAGGTTTCTACCGCTCGAACGACGGCCCCGAAAAGCCCGCTTCGGGCACCCGGAAACGGATGTTGCCGGTATTGACTCCGCCGTCGACCACCATCGCGGTGCCGCTGATCCATTCGGATTCATCGCTGGCAAGGAACAACGCCATGTTGGCAATATCTTCCGGGTGCCCCGCGCGCGGGATCGGTTGCATTTTCGCCATCCGCTCTTCGGCCCCCTGCTGGCCACCGCGGGTGCCGCGATGGACCAGTGGGGTATTCACGCCGCCCGGGCAAATGCAATTGACGCGGATGCGATCATGGCCGACTTCGATAGCGACAGCTTGCGTGAGAGTGACGATGGCGCCCTTGGCCGCGCTGTAAGCGGCCAGGTAGCCGACCCCACGCAACCCGGCTACCGAGGCGGTGGTGATGATCGAACCGCCGCCGACTTTGCGCATCTCGGGGATCGAATACTTCATCCCGAAGAATACGGCGCGCAGCAGCACCGAAATCGAGCGGTCCCAGTCCTGGGCGGTCACTTTTTCGATCGGTCCCACGGCGCCAGCGACGCCGGCGTTGTTGTACATGATGTCGAGGCGCCCGTATTCACGGGTCGCACGACCAATTGCGGCCTGGATATCTGCTTCACTGGTCACGTCGGTGCGCTGGAAAACCGCCTTGCCGCCGGCGGCAGCGCATTCCGCGACCGCCTCCTCACCGCCGTGCGAATTCAGGTCGGTGAGCACCACCGCCGCGCCTTCTTGTGAAAAGCGCAATGCCGTAGCGCGACCCATACCACTGGCCGCTCCGGTGATGACCGCGACTTTGCCGTTGAGCTTGCCCATCAATCTGCCTCCTTGCGCCCCCTACTCACCGCGCAATAGCACGGCTGGCCAAGTCGCCGCCAACCTGAGGGGTATGTACGATCTCGGTGGTATAATGATGAAGCGCAATGTCTGAAGATGAGAAAGCGCCGCCCGAGCACGCGCCCCAGGGTCCGCGCCACGGATCGCTCATAGACTACCCGGCCACAGACCCAAGCGAATCCGCAAACCGCCCCGCGCTGACGCTCACGGCCGACGAAGATCCGCTGACCCGCCAGCTCGAGACCATCCCGGCCTCCGCGGGCGTATACCTGCTCAAAGATCGGGCCGGCAAGGTGCTCTATGTGGGCAAGGCCAAGTCGCTGCGCCCGCGGGTGCGCGCCTATTTTCGCGGCAGCGACGGAGAGCAGGGCGACGGGCGGTTCCAGGTGCGCTTCCTGATGCGGCGGGTCCGCAGTTTCGAGACCATCGTAACCGCCAGCGAAAAGGAAGCCCTGATCCTCGAGAACAATCTCATCAAGCAGTACAAGCCGCGCTACAACATCCGGCTCAAGGACGACAAATCGTACCTGAGCGCCAAGATCACCAATCATCCCTGGCCGCGAATCACGGTGACGCGGCGCATCGTCAAGGACGGCGGTAAATACTTCGGTCCGTTCGGATCGGCGGACGGGTTGCGCGAAACCATCGACGTCATTCGCAAGGTCTTTCCGCTGCGGACCTGCTCGGACGGGGTGTTTCGCAATCGTTCGCGGCCGTGTCTCGAATATCAGATCAAGCGCTGCCTGGGGCCGTGCTGCCTCACCGTGGATCGCGCCGAATACGGCAAGCACCTGCAGGCCGCGCAGATGCTGCTGGAAGGGAAGAACCTGGAACTGCTGCGCGAGCTACGCGAGCAGATGAAGGCGCACGCCTCGCGGCTCGAATTCGAGAGCGCCGCGAAGATTCGCGATCGGGTGCGCGCGATCGAAAAGACCGTCGAACGCCAGACCGTGCTCCATCACTGGGGAATCGACCAGGACATCTTCGGGCTCTATCGCGAGGGCGGCTTCATCGAGGCGATCGTGCTCATCGTGCGCGGCGGCAAGCTGACCAGCACGCAGGGATGGAGTTTTCAGGATCTCGAATTTCCCGACGAGGAGGTGCTTGGCGATCTCCTGACGCAGTACTACCAGGGGCCCCGCATCATTCCCGACGAGGTCATCCTCCCGGTCGCGCTCGAAGACGCCGAGGTGCGCGCGGAACTATGGTCGGAACGCCGCGGCAAGAAGACCGAGGTATTGGTGCCCCAGCGTGGCGAGAAGCTGCGGCTGCTGGAAATGGCGATGGAGAACGCACACCAGAGTTTCGAGGCACGCCGCGACAACGAGCAGACCCGCGAGAAGATGCTCGAGGAACTGCGCACCAAATTGCATCTGCGCAACTCCCCCAAGCGCATCGAATGCTATGACATTTCCAATCTGCAGGGTTCCATGGTGGTCGGCTCGCAGGTGACCTTCGACGAAGGCGAACCCGACAAGAATCGCTACCGCCGCTACCGGATTCGCGGCTTCGAGGGCCAGGACGATTTTGCCAGCCTGGCCGAAGTACTGGGGCGCAGGGCGGAACGCGCCAAGCGCGAGAACGAATATCCCGACCTCTGGGTCATAGACGGGGGCAAAGGCCAACTTAATGTGGCACTTCAGGTTTTGCGGGAGCACCAGCTGGCCGATCAGATCGATTGCGTATCACTCGCCAAGCAGCACGTGCTCAACGATCGACGCGCCAAGGAGGTAACCAAATCGGAGGAACGGGTCTTTTTGCCCAATCGCAAGGATCCGATCGTGCTGGCGAAGAACTCCACCGCGCTGTTTCTGTTGGTACGGGTGCGCGACGAAGCGCATCGCTTCGCGATAACCTACAACCGCGAGCTGCGACGGCGCGCCCGGATGCGCTCGGTGCTGGACGACATCGAGGGAATCGGGCCCGTGCGTCGGCGCGCGCTGTTACGGCACTTCGGCAGTCTCAGGCGAATTCGTCAGGCCTCACCCGAGGAAATCGCGGCGGTCAAGGGGCTTAACCGCGAACTGGCCGAGGAAATTCGCCGCCACCTGGACGCGATGGCGGCGCTGCTTGACCAGGAGGAAAGCGACGAGAGCGAACTGCCGGCCGCGGAACCGGCGCCCGAGGAAAAGGCCGAACCTTCGCTGGACTTCAGGAATTGAGGTTTACGCCGGGCGCCGGGGTCCTTGCTCCTAGGCCTTGTTCAGCTCGGTGCGCATTCGGCCAACCAGCATGCGCGCCTCGTCGGCGCCCAGCAGCTGCTCCGCAAGCGGAAAGAGCACGTCGTGCTCCTTGTTCTCGTGACTGCGGAGCAGGGCGCCGGGTTCGATTTCCTGACCTTCGATTGCGTTGATGCCGGTCCATAGCTCCGCAACTGTGAGGAGCGGCTCAAGCTGCTCGAGCATGTGCTCCATCTGCCGATGCTCCATTCGCATCGCTTCGGTGGGCTCGTTGTTTTTGCCTTTACTTTCGATGGCGGGGAACAGGATCTGCTCTTCAACGCTGATGTGCCGCTTGACTGCGGTTATCAAATCGCGCGCCACGCCGTGAAGCCTTGCAAATTCTTCGGCTTTAAGAGCCGCAGTGGTATGCTCCCACAAGTCGCGAAGCCGGTTGTGCTCGGCGTCCATGAGACCGGTGATAGTTTCCGCGCTTGCTTGAACTCGGTTTTCCTCGGCAGCCATCCCCATTCCTTTCTCAGCAATCGATTACCATCGCCGAGCATACGTGCAAACGCCGGAGAACCGCCACCCGGTTCGTAGATCGGATGAATAGCGATCGTGGAAACGGGCGACCTCCTGCCGGTGGTGGGCTGGCGATTTTCAAGAGCCAATCGCGCGGCACACGGCGACCATTAGGATTGCTGATGTTGAACGGCCTTCGGGTTGACGGAGTTGGATGGCTGTGGGAAACTCCGCGCCGGAGACGGCACGACGGCGGCTCTTGGCCGTTTTGCACAAGTTCGAGCATCGTTCGGAGGAATTTTCATGGCTGAACAGGCCCAGGCAACTGATTCGGGACCGCGCCCGATTGTTCCTTTTCTGAAACTCGGCTCGAATCCACACCTGGAGGGCCAGAAGTGCTCGACGTGCGGAGCGATCTTCCTCGATCCCAAACGTGTGGCGTGCTCGAAATGCGGCTCGACCGGGACGCTTAAACCCATCGCCCTCTCCAACAAGGGCAAGGTCTATGTTTTTTCGGTTGTGCATCAGTCATTTCCAGGCATCAAGACCCCCTACATCACGGTGATCGTGGACTTGCCCGAGGGCGTGAGCGTCCGTTCCAACTTGATCGACGTGAATCACGAAGAACTGCAGAAGGATCCCAAAAAGGGATTTGATATGCCGGTGGAGCTGGTCACCTCGGTGGTCGCCAAGGATCGCGAAGGCCATGAGGTGGTGGCGTTTCAATATCGGCCCAGCAAATGACGCGAGGCTAATCGGCTCAGAAAGCCGCGAACCAACTATCGACGGACCTCGGCAA
The DNA here is from genome assembly GCA_019237115.1 of Deltaproteobacteria bacterium. Taxonomy (GTDB): domain Bacteria; phylum Desulfobacterota; class Binatia; order Binatales; family Binataceae; genus JAFAHS01. The sequence continues at coordinate 40,984 of JAFAHS010000237.1, read as the reverse complement.
GGCCGGGCCGCCAGGAGGTTTTGAAATGCGAAATGTCTACGTTCTCGGTACCGGGATGATCAAGTTCGGGCGCTACCCGGAGAAGACCGTTCCGGAACTTGGCGGCGAAGCGGCGTTGATCGCGATGAAGGATGCGGGCATTGGCATCAAAGATATCGAGATGTTCGCCTGCGGGAATCTCTACCAGGCCAATGCCATGGTAGGTCAGCGCATTCTTCAGCAGATCGGTCAGACCGGCATTCCGGTCATCAACGTTTCGAATGCGTGCGCGACCGGCTCGACCGCGTTTCGGGAAGCTTACATGGCGGTCGCTTCGGGCATGTACGACGTCTCGATGGCGGTTGGAGTCGAGCAGATGGGCAAGCAGGGCCTGCTCGGCGGTGGAGGCGGCGGCGCTGATCCCGCCTACGGGACCGAAGGCAAGCTCGGGTCGGGACTGATGCCCGCGGTGTTCGGGCAGGCCGGCATCGAGCATATGCGCAAGTACGGAACCAAGCTGGAGCACTTCGCCAAGATTTCGGTGAAGTCGCACAAACACGCGACCAGAAACCCGTTCTCGCAATACCGCAACGAAGTGTCGCTCGAGGACGTGATGAACGCCCGCATGGTCGGCTATCCAAACACGCTGTACATGTGCTGCCCGACCGGAGACGGTGCCGCGGCGGCGATTCTTGTCTCCGAAGACAAGCTCAAGCAGCTGGCAGGTGGCCGCAAGCGGGCCAAGGTGGCGGCTTCGGTGCTCACCTCCGATCCGTACACCGACCGCGACCTGACTCTTCCCGACGTGAGCACTCTCACCCGGCGCGCCTCCAAGCAGGCGTACGAGAAGGCTGGTATTGGACCCAAGGACGTTGCGCTGACCGAGCTTCACGATTGCTTTGCGACCGCGGAACTCGTGCACTACGAGAACCTCGGGTTGTGCGGAGACGGCGAAGCCGCCAAGTTCATTGATACCAAGGGCGGATGCCACCCTGACCTGGGTGGTCACGCGCCGGTGAATGTTTCGGGCGGCCTCTTGTCAAAGGGCCACCCGCTCGGCGCGACCGGCGTCGCGAACATTTGCGAAGTCGTTTGGCATATCACCCAGGACGAGCGCGCGAAGGAACGCCAGGTTCCCAACGCGAAGGTCGGCCAGGCCCACGTCATCGGGCTGGGCTCGGCCTGCACCATCCATGTCCTGACGGTATGATGATGGCCTAGACGCCTTACTCGGCACCGAAAAAGGGCCGCTCGCGAGGCGGCCCTTTTTCTTTGCTGGAGCGATGTTTAGATTGTCGAAACGCTTCAGACGACCGAACCACGGTGACAAAAGCACCGAGCTGGTCGGGTAGCGCAGGGTGCGCGCCGCAGGAAGCCAGAGCTGAATGGAACTGACACGCTTAAGGGGATTTCGAGACATCCTCGGGGTCGATGCGCAGACCATGGCCCTGGTCGAGGAGCGGGCGCGAGGGCTGATGCGCCGCTACAACATCGGCGAAATTCGCACGCCGGTCCTGGAAGCGGTGCAGCTCTTCCAGCGGACCGCGGGTGAAACGTCGGATCTGGTCGAAAAGCAGATCTATTCGTTCACCGACCGGGACCAGGGTGAGACCGTGGTCGCGCTGCGGCCCGAAGGAACTGCCGGCGTCGTGCGCGCCTACATCGAGGCGGGCCTCGATCGCAGCGATCCCGAACAGCGGTTCTTCTACAGCGGGCCGGTTTTTCGCAGGGAACGCCCCCAGAAGGGCCGCTATCGCCAGCACTTCCAGTTCGGCGTCGAAATTTTCGGCCGCCCGGATGCGGCCTGCGATGCGGAGCTGCTCACTCTCCTCGACGATCTACGTGGCGCGTTGGATCTAGAGCTCAGTTTCGAAATCAATTCGATCGGAGACCACGAGTGCCGACCCAAGTTCCGCCAGGCGGTGCTCGATTTCGGGCTCAAACACGAAGCGCAGCTTTGCGATGATTGCCGGCGGCGCCTGCGCCAGAATCCGCTGCGGCTGCTCGATTGCAAAACTGACGCGGCGCTGGTCGAGTCAGCGCCCAAAAGCATCGAGTACCTGTGCGTCCCCTGCCGAACTCACTACGACACCGTCAAATCCCTGCTTGACGCCGCGGGGGTTGCCTTTGTCGAGAACTACAGGTTGGTCCGCGGCCTGGACTACTACACGCGCACGACCTTCGAAGTTAAGTCCGCAAACCTGGGCGCGCAAAACACCGTCGCCGGCGGCGGAAGATACGACGGCTTCGTGGAAATGTTGGGCGGGGCCCCCGTCGCGGGAATCGGATTCGGGATCGGCATCGACCGCGTCGCGCTGGCAGTGCAGGCCGCCAATAAGCTCGCGGCGCTAAGCCCCGCTGCCGTGATCATCGCGCTGGGGGAACCTGCGCTTCACCACGCCGCCGGGCTGGCGCGGACGCTGCGCGCCGGGCAGATCGACGTCGAGGTTCTCTCGCCGGAGCGCAAAATCAAGGCGCTGCTTGGACGCGCCTCGAAAATCGGCGCCCGCTTCGCGGTGATTGTGGGCGAAGATGAGCTTAAACGCGGCGTGGTCCAGCTGCGAGATTTGCTTTTGAGCAAGCAGAGCGAAGTCCCAGCAACCCAACTGGCGCACATTGTCGGCGCGGCCCTCGCGAGCTGAGTGTTTCATGCTCCACTGACGGCAGGTATCCTTCCAAAAGACTTAAAAATGGCCGACCAAGAAGCATATTCACCCCTTCCGCCCTGGCAGCGAACCGCCTATTGCGGAACCCTGCGCGCCACGGACGCGGGCCGCGAAGTGGCTTTGCTCGGATGGGTGCAGACGCGGCGCGACCACGGCGGCCTCATCTTCATCGATTTGCGGGACCACGCGGGGCTCATCCAGCTGGTTTTGAATCCCGAGACCAGCGCCGCGGCTCACGATGCGGGCGCGGACGCGCGCTCGGAGTACTTCGTTGCGGCGCGCGGCAAAGTCGTCCTGCGCAGCGAGGGAACCGTCAACCAGGAACTCCCGACCGGTCAGATTGAAGTGATGGTCGCCGACTTCGAGATCGTCAACCCGTCTGCGCCGCCGCCCTTTCCGATCGGCGACGGCGATACGGCCGCAGAAGATATTCGGCTCAAGTACCGCTACCTCGACCTGCGGCGGCCTGCCATGCAGCGCAACCTGCGCGCCCGCCATCAGGCGCTCAAGGCGATCCGCGACTTCCTCGATGCCGACGGGTTCGTGGAAGTGGAGACACCAATTCTATGGAAGTCGACGCCCGAGGGTGCGCGCGACTACCTGGTTCCAAGCCGGGTGAATCCCGGCAGGTTCTACGCGCTGCCGCAATCACCTCAGCTGTTGAAGCAGCTCCTGATGGTCGCCGGCTTCGATCGCTACTACCAGATCGCGCGCTGCTTCCGTGACGAAGACTTGCGGGCGAATCGCCAGCCCGAGTTCAGCCAGATCGATCTCGAGATGACCTGCCCGCGCCCCGACGACGTGATGGCAGTCGCGGAAGGCATGGTCGCGGCCGCCTACCGCAGGGTGCACGGGATCGAAATCAAGCCGCCGTTCATGAAGATGCCCTACGCTGAGGCGCTGGAACGATTCGGTATCGACCGCCCGGACCTGCGCTTCGGACTGGAACTGAAAAACCTGACCGCCGCCTTCGCGGGAACCTCGTTCAAGGTATTTGCCGATTTGCTGGCGCGCGGGCAATCGATTTATGGGATCAATCTGCCGGCGGCACATCCACTAAGCCGGCGCGAACTTGACGAAATGACCGAGACCCTGCGTGCGCGCCACGGGTTGGGGCTCGCCTGGGTAAAAGTCGGTGACGGCGCGTGGCAAGGGCCGAGTGCCAAGTACCTGGGTGAGGCTGAACGTGCGCGCGCTGCGGAAGTCGCGCAACTCCAGACCGGTGACACGCTGCTCATGGTTGCAGGCGAGGCGAGGCGGTTGCGTCCGGTGCTGGCGGACATCCGGCTGAGCCTGGGCGCAAAATTCGGTCTCGCCAGGAGCGGGGAACTCAAGTTCCTCTGGGTGGTAGATTTCCCGCTGTTTGAATACAGCGAAGAAGATCGGCGGATGATGTCGGTGAACCATCCGTTTACCGCGCCTCATCCCGAGGATCTCGGGGCGCTGGATTCGGCGCCGTTGAGCATGCGCGCGCTGGCCTACGATATGGTTCTCAACGGAGAAGAGCTGGGTGGTGGTTCGATTCGTATCCACAGCCGCGAGTTGCAACTCAAGGTGCTCGAGGTGCTCGGGTTCAATCGCGAGGAGGCTCTGGACCGCTTCGGATTCCTGATCGAGGCGCTCACCTATGGCGCGCCCCCGCATGGTGGATGCGCTTTCGGCGTCGATCGGCTATGTATGATGCTGTGCGGAACGGACTCGTTGCGCGACGTGCTGGCCTTTCCGAAGACCGGCAAGGCAGTCGACCCGATGAGCGGCGCACCCTCCGAAGTGGATGCACGTCAGCTCAAGGAACTCGCGATCAAGGTGACCCTGTGAGGCGTGGACGCTGCACCACGGTCGCGCTCGCCTTCCTCGCGGCGGTTATTGTCGGTGGATGCACGGCGGCGGCCGGCAACGCATTCGACAGCGCCAAGGATGAAATATCCGCGCTGGCGCCCAAGGATGCGAAGACCGAGGCCGCGCCGGCGATGAAGCAGCTTAGCATCGACCGGATCACGATCTTGCCATTGGTAGGTGATCCGCCCCAGGGAGGCACGCCGTTGGCTCAGGGAGCCACCGATGCCATAACGGCCGAGTTGTACAGTCAGGCCACGCTGGCCGGGGGTTGGCAGGTCATACCGCTCGACGATGTGAACCAGGCCTTGCAGAATTTGCCACCCTCGACTCCCGCCGACCTCGAGGGCAACGCGTTCGCGCTGGGACGTCTGGTTGCTGCCGACGGGGTTCTGTTCGGTACCGTCGAACGGTACCAGGAACGCGTGGGCATCGACGACTCGGATGCGAAACCGGCAGCGGTGACCTTCGCACTCAAATTCATGGACATGACAACCAAGCAGGTCGTGTGGACTTCAAAATTTTCAAAGACGCAGAAGGGTTTCCAGCAGAGCCTCACCAGCCTGGTGAATTTCGTGCAGAAGGAAGGCCGCTGGATCCACGCGCAGGAAGTTGCCGAGGTAGGCGTGGAGCAGTCGGTCGCAGATCTGCATCGGCATTTGACCTTCGTGGCGGACTCGAAACATTTCGAGACCGGAACCTACGGACAGCTCAAGTCCGGCCAGCAGCGCTACAACCAGAGCATGGGCAAGGCCGGAAAGTACTGAACCGTCAGGCGAGGAGCGTCTTGGCGGTGAACCTGCAAAACCCGGAGGGCGCTTTACTGCGCCGACTCGGCGCGGACTTCGGGACCTCGATGCCGCGCTTCTGATTTGCTGATTCGAGGGCCGTCGCTGCTCGCGCGCTGGATCGGATCCCTTGCCGACCTGATTTTCGCTGCCGGGATGCGAAACTGCCGGGTCGTATCGCGGCTCACCAGGGTGAGTGTACCTTCATTCTCAGCGCCTGCGCGACGGCAGGGTGCACCACGTGTCCGTCGTAGGTGTTGAGACCCCACCCGATTGCCCGATTCGCCCGGCAAGCCTCCAACAGGCCCCGATCGGCGACCTCCAGCGCGTACGACAAAGTTGCGTTCGTCAGAGCTGAGGTGGAGGTGTGTGGCACCATCGCCGGCATGTTGGTCACGCAGTAATGAACCACTCCACTACGCACGAAAGTCGGCCTTCCGTGGGTGGTTGGCCGCGAGGTTTCCGAGACCCCGCCCTGATCGATGGACAGGTCGACAATCGCCGCTCCCGGTTTCATTCTTGCGACCAACGCCGCCGAAAGCAGCCGGGGCGTGCGCGCGCCGGCGACCAGCACGGCGCCGATGACGAGATCGGCCTGGCGTACTTCCTCCTCGAGGGTCGCGCGGTTCGACATCACCGTGGTCGCGTGTCCTCCCAAGAGGTCGCTCAAATACCGCAGCCGCGACGGATTGACATCCAGAATGGTGACCTCGGCCCCGATGCCAGCCGCCACCCGGCAGGCGTTGAGCCCGGCGATGCCGCCTCCCACCACCACGACTTTTCCGGGACGCACGCCGGGTGCTCCACTGAGCAGAACGCCGCGGCCTCCGCTGCGCGACTGCAAGCACCACGAGCCTGCCTGGATAGCGAGCCGCCCGGCCACTTCGCTCATGGGTGCGAGCAGTGGCAGGCTGCCGTCTTCGAGCTGGATAGTCTCGTATCCAAGCGCGCTCACGTGCTGTTTCACCAGTTCATGCGCGAGTCGCTTGTCGGGCGCCAGATGGAGGTAGGTGAAGAGAATTTTCCCGGGCTGCAGATAGCGAAACTCGGTGCGCTGCGGTTCCTTGACCTTCAGCACCATATCTGCGCGCCCCCAGACCTCGCCCGGAGCGCGTACGATTAGAGCGCCCGCCCCGCGATACTCGCGGTCGGTAAATCCGCTGCCCACCCCGGCGCCGCTCTGGACGAGCACTCGATGGCCATGGGTGCGGAAGGCGGCGGCGCCGGCCGGGCTTAGCGATACGCGTCGTTCGTCGGCCTTGATTTCTGTGGGGACTCCGATAAGCATCCGAATTTCTCCGCAGGTTGATGATGACGATGCGACCCGGTGCGAACTATCTTGATGGTAGAGCGCTACAACGATCGCCGGCGGGGGAAGAAATCAGCGGCTGTTCGTCGAGCGTCATCATCGCGTGTCAGTCAAGAGAATTCCACATCGGCGGGTATCCTTTGCGCCACCATTTGGAACTTGACAAGACGATTGGCTCCGCGCTTGATGAGCATGATCCCGATCGCAGACCGCGCGGCGGATTGTGAACGAGATTCGCGGAGGAGTCATGGAGATCCCACAGGGGCTCAAGTATTCGAAGGAGCACGAATGGGTGGCGGCGGAGGATTCAGTGGCAACCGTTGGCATTACCGATCACGCGCAGGGGCAACTGGGCGAGATCGTTTATATCGAACTTCCGGCGGTAGGCGAGAAGGTCAGTAAGGATGATCCGTTTGGAGTGATCGAATCGGTCAAGGCGGTGTCCGACATCTACGCGCCGGTGAGCGGCACCGTGGTCGAAGTGAACGAAGACCTGCCCGAGTCGCCCGAGGTGGTGAACGAAGATCCTTACGGCGATGGCTGGCTGATTAAGGTGAAGATGAATGACGCCAGCGATCTCGACGACCTGATGGACAGCGACGAGTATGCCGAAATGGTGGCGCGCGAACAGGAATGATCGGGAACCCCTCGATCTCTGCCGGGTGTGCCGAGAATCCGGGCAAGGCAGTCGGAGTTTAGCCAGAGGTTGGCCTGGACCGCGCTGAGAACGAGACCCGGCAGTGGAGGAAAACGCTGCTAAGAGCGAGGGGCGGGCGCATTCGGGGCCGCGACCGCCTTTGCCACTTCGATTCTCAGTTTGGTGATTTTCGGCGGCGGATCGATGAACACGAGCAGGAACGGCGCGGTCTTGGAGGGATCGACCGTGAAGTTTTTCTGCGGGTCGAGCCGCTGCAGAAATTCTATTTCACGCGGCGTCATTTCCCCCACCATCGCGGCCGTAAGTCCGTTGCCGCAGAACGCCGCGCTGCTGGCCAGCTGTTTTCCGGCAGCGTCGAGCAAATCTACCGCCAGCAAGACGCCGTGGAGTGGACTGCCACCAACGTTTTCCGCGGTCCCGCTTATCAGCAGCGCGGTCTGTCCACCCTTGATTTGCTGGTAGTCGGCGTGCACGTCGTGCAACGCAACCAGCATCGCCGGCACCATCGGACGCTCAAAATTCGTCCCCACCTGCGGAATCTGGCTCAGAATTCGTGCAACCGGCGCCGGTTGGATGTGAATGGCCAGACTCACGACCCCAAACAGCACCGCGACGACCATGAACAGTCCGAGAAACCATCCCGAAGAATGCGTTGGCCTGTGGGCGGCGAGGTTCGCGACTTCGTCAGAGATGAGGTCTTTATGCCGCGCCCGGCGCGATGGGGGTTCTTCCAGCCCGGCGTCCGGAATCGTGAATTCGCGCGACCGAAAATCCCCCGGACTCGGAGCCTCGCCGCGCGGCGGCGCCGTGAAGAAAGGCTTCTCGGCAGGCCGCTCGGACGCTTTGGGACCAGCCGGGATTTCTCTTGGCACGGGGTCGGCGGCGGCCCGTGGATCTTCGGGGGCTTCGCCCACTTCCCAGTGATCCTCGGAAGGACGATCCTCCACGCCGGGGTCTTCGGACGTGCCTTGCTCGCCGGGGTTGGGCTCGTTGGCAAAGTCGAAGGTGAGGTTTTCTCCCGACTCGAGTTCCCCCGATCGCTCGCGGGTGAAGGTTCGGTCGAGAGGATTCTGCTCGGGAGCCTCTGTACTCGAGGCCGCCGAAGGTGGTTCCCCCGTTTGCGGACCGGACGCCCCTTCCGCAACGGGTTTCGATTGAACCGGTGGCGGAGGCGACGGTTGCTCGGCTTCAGGAGTGGGCGGAGCTTGGGGCTTCTCCACGACACGGGGCGCGGCGGGTTTTCGTGGACGCGCGGGGAGCGGCTCGGCCTTGAAGACGTGACCGCAGCGCGAACACTTGAAGGTCGGCGTTTCTTCCGGGAGAACCCGCTCATCGATCCGGTAGCGGGTATTGCAGCTGGTACACTGGATTTCGATCATTTCCCCACCTCACAGCCCAACAAAAAAAATAGCACAGGAAAAAGTCGGTCGCACGATGCCTCTGGGCGGCCGGCGCACGCGCGATCGGGATGCAAATAGCTCTGCTGGCGCGCCGCTTTGACCCCGAGGGCGGAGGGACCGAACGCGACCTGATTCTCACCGCCGAGGGTCTGCGCCGCGGAGGGCATCAGGTCGCCGTCTATGCCGACCAGATTCGCGGCGAACCCGCACCACTAACCGTCCATCGGGTCGGCACCATTCCGCTCCCGCGCACGCTGGGATTCATAAGGTTTGCGGTTGCCGCTGCGCCCCTGGCAAGGCGCCACGGTGCCGACCTGGTTATGAGCTTTGCGCGGGTCACCAGCGCCGACGTCTTGCGATCGGGAGGGAGCGCGCATGTCAGCTATCTGCGGGCGCTCGCGCGGTGGCGCGGAGGTGCCAGCACGCTGCGCATGCGGCTGGCGCCTTATCATCGTGCCCAGATCATGGTCGAGCGCCTCGGGTTCACCTCGCCCCAGCTAAGAGCAGCACTGGCGGTTTCGGAGTTGGTGCGACGCGATCTGGTCGAGCAATTCAAGCTTCCTGCAGCGAAGGTGACCACTATTTACAATGGCGTCGATACGCAGCTGTTCCGTCCCCAGTCGGATGCTGCGGCGCGAAATCGGATTCGGGCGCAGTCTCGCATCCCGGCGGATGCGGCACTGGTGCTTTTCGTCGGCAACGGGTTTGCGCGCAAAGGGCTCGGATTTCTGATCGACGCGGTGGGCAAACTCAAGAGCAGGCCTTATCTGATGGTCGTAGGAAACGATGGTGCGGCACCGTCATTCCAGCGCCGCAGCCAACGCCAGGGAATCGCAGATCGGGTGATCTTCATCGGCGCGCAGCCGGCGGTCGCGGAGTTCTTCAATGCCGGCGATGTGCTGGCGCTGCCGTCGCTGTTCGAGCCTTTTGGCAACGTGGCATTGGAGGCGATGGCCTGTGGCCGACCCGTGTTGCTCAGTGCGCAATGCGGGGTCGCCGAGCTGCTACCCCCGGAGTTGCGCGAGTATGTGGTCGGCAATCCCGCGGATCCTGCTGAGATCGCACCCAAGCTTGAAGACCTGCTCGGCAGAGCGAACGAGCTGGGACCGATTGCGCGCGCTGCCGCAAGCCGGTTTACCTGGGAAAAGCACGAACTCGAGTTGAATCGGTTCATTGATTCGGTGAGTTAACCAGGGCAATCAAGCACTGGGCAGATTCACGCGGTCTTCAGGCAAATGGCAGGCGGGGGGAGACCAGACACTGGGGATTATTTGGGTTGCAGACCAAGGCCGTCGAACATTCCGTGGGCCACCGCCAGACGCCGCTCTTCCCGGGCGATTCGTGGCAGACCCGCGCGTAGCGAACGCGCGATGGTGAGCCGGGTCCAGGCGATCGCATTTTTCGTGATTACTTCGAGCGCCGAGTGGGTTTCATGGAGCATCCGGCAGCGGCCTCGTTCGCGCGAGATTCTTATGAACCGGTCGCGATCAGCACGCCGCGGATCGACCTCGTGGTAGACCACGGCATCGGGCGCGTAGCCGATCCGTAGTCCCTTGCGGCGCAAGCGCTGCGACATTTCGGTTTCCTCCTCGTGACCAGCGGCGCCGGGCCCCAGACGTTCATCGAAAAGCCCAACCGCGTCCAGCGCCGAGCGACGGAAGGCCATATTGGCGCCAAGGACGCCCGGCACTTCGACTACCCGGTCGCCGCGATCGAAGATCGGCAAATCCAGATAGATCCAGTTGGCGCCGACCTTTGCCTCCGGGTCTTCCGCCGGCAGGATCCGTCCGGCCATGGCAGCGAACTGGGGGTTCTCACTGAAAAATCGCTCCACCGCGTCGCGATAGCCCCCCTTAACCGTAAGGTCGTCGTCCAGCAGGACCACTACCTCGCCGTGCGACTCCGCGATGGCTCGATTTTGGCTTCGGCATTTTCCGCCGCGTGGCTCGTGAAGATGCTGGAGGGGCGGGGCGTTGGGAGGAACTTTAGCCGGCTGCGGGGTTCCGTTCTCCGCGATCATCAACTCATCGCCACTACGGAGCTGGCCGCCGAGGCTGGCCAACAACCGGGCGAGCTCGTCGGGGCGGTTGTAGGTTGCGATGATAACGGTGAGCGTCACGCGCATTTGCACAGCGCCCGGGGCGCGGGGTCGGAGGTTTTTACAAATTGCATCAGGATATTTTCGTCCATCAGCAAGCTCGGACTCGTCATGAAGCGAAACAAGTCGCGGTTAAGCCGTTTTTGCTCGGGATCCCGGTCGCCGCTTCCATAAAGCAACCACGAGCGGACGACAATAAATGGAAAGAGTAGGGGAAGAAACACATACGCGCGGAGTTTTCGTCGGCTTTTTCCCAGCGCAACCAGGTTGAGTCCATAGCCGCGTGCCATCCAGTGAAAATCGTTGAGACCCATCACGTGCCAGTTACGACCGTCTTCGACCCGGTAGCGATGAGGCAGCGGCGCTCGACGCCCCCGGTAGAAGCCGGTCAGCAAGTAGTGAATGCGCGAGACCACGTTGAGTCGGTTGGGGGTCGTAACGATCGCGGTACCACCGGGCTTGAGCACACGGGCGATTTCCCGCAGCGAATGTGGAATGTCGGGGAGATGTTCGATGACCTCGAGCAGCAGCACCAGGTCGAAGCTCTCGTTGCGAAAGGGCAGGTCGCTTACCAGGTCGGCAGCAACCCAGCCCGGCCGCGAAACCTTGCGCTCGGTCGGGATCACGCGCCACCCACGCTGCCTCAACATTTGCGTCGAAAGCCCATCGCCGGCGCTCAGATCAAGCGCGAGCGAGTCGGCACGCGAAGCAGGAGCCAAATCGATGGCCCCGCTGACTCTTTCGCTCATCGCACCCGAATTGTGCGGGACGGCGCGACTCATCACAAGCCGGGTTCCCGGAGAAGGTTCGACTTGAATCAGCAGTTGAGGCCGGATAAATCCTAGAGACTCCCACGCCCGCGAGAGTGGCGGAATGGCAGACGCGCAAGGCTCAGGACCTTGTGAAGGCAACTTCGTGGGGGTTCAAGTCCCCCCTCTCGCACCACAACAACTCGAATTGGCGGCTCCGAGTGGTTTTTAACCAGGTCGCGGAAATTCGTGCACCAGCGAAGCTCGTGGCGGCCCCAGGCAGGAGGCGCAAAGGACTCAAACGCGACGCGACCGGCGCGGGGTTCAACTCTTTCCGATGATCCAGAAAGCCCACCATCGCGCGATTCTCCTCGCGCTGATCAAGGCAGCCATCCAAACCGAAAAGATGCGTGGACGCACCCAAGGGACATGGCGATAAACCAGTCAACGACCTGACCGGTTCGCCAACAGGGCATTTTCGGCCGCCCCGTGGAGGGTCTCGGCTCAGTACGGTCCGGGCTCGCCGGAGGAAGTCGCATTGCCCGACTTCTCCGGACCATGGCAACTGGAGACGTCGCTGACGCTGGCACCCAGGGCGGAGGCGATTTCAGAGTCCGAGCGCCCGGCTTGCTGCTGAAGTTTGACGACGTTGCAATCAACGTGATTGGAACTCATGGAGCTACAGCCGGCCACCGCTCCCGCCATCACGAGAGTCCCCCAGACCGCCGCGATACCCAGTCTTTGGCTCAATCCTCGCATGAAGCTTCCCCTCCGAAAGGTCTGCGGCCTGCCCCGAAGTCAGGCTTTGCGGCACCATATTACCAAGCGGGGCAACTTTACAAGCCGCATCCTGTTGCACACCCACCGAGATGAATTCGTTTGCGCATCGCGGCTGCTTGAGGGAGCTTCGCGCCGCCAATATGATTTCAGAGAGGGCGCCCCACGCCCTTTTTTAGACTCGTGAGTGACCGGGGACCGAGCGCGATGGAGCTAGGAAAGACATACGACCCCAACGCGGCCGAGGAGCGATGGTTTCAGACCTGGATTGACCTTGGTTACTTCAAGGCGGATCCGCGACGCGAAGGACCGGTCTTCTCCATGGTCATTCCGCCACCCAATGTAACCGGGCAGCTTCATCTGGGTCACGCGCTGAACGCGACCCTTCACGATGTCATCGTGCGCATGCGCCGGATGCAGGGCTACAACACGCTATGGTTGCCCGGCACCGACCATGCGGGCATCGCGACCCAGAACGCAGTCGAAAAGGATCTGGCCAAAGACGGCAGAAATCGCCATCAACTTGGCCGCGACAAATTTCTTGATCGCGTGTGGCAGTGGCGAGAGGAGAAGGGCGGGCGAATTCTTCAGCAGCTCCGCCGCCTGGGCGCCTCCTGCGATTGGAGCCGCGAACGCTTCACCCTCGATGCGGGCCTCTCGCGAGCGGTGAGCAAGGTGTTCGTCGAGCTGTTTAAGCGTGGCCTGATCTATCGCGATCGCAAGCTCATCAACTGGTGCCCGCGCTGCGAAAGTGCGCTGTCCGATCTCGAGGTCGACCACAAGGAAGTCCAATCGAGCTTGTGGTTCATCCACTACCCGTTTGCAGATGGTAGCGGGTCGGTCACGGTTGCGACGACGCGTCCGGAAACCATGCTCGGCGACACCGCGGTCGCGGTTAGCCCCGGCGACGAGCGCTACCAATCGATGGTCGGCACGACGCTGCGCCTGCCGCTGACAGGACGCGAAATCAAGGTCATCGCGGACGCGGCGGTCGATCCCAAATTCGGCACCGGGGCGGTCAAGGTCACGCCCGCACACGACTTCAATGATTTCGAGATCGGCAGGCGGCATGGCCTCGAGCAGATTTCGGTCATGGACACCCAGGGGCGGATGAACGACACCGCAGGCGCCTACAGTGGTCTCCAGCGAGAAGCGGCGCGCACTCAGATCGTCACCGACCTTCGCGCGCTGGGCTTGCTCGAAAAGACCGAGCCCCACCGCAGCAGCGTCGGCACCTGCTCCCGCTGCGACACGGTCGTGGAGCCGCTGCTCTCCGAGCAGTGGTTCGTGCGCGTGAGCGAGATGGCGCAACGGGCCATGGCGGCGGTCCGGGACGGCCGCACTACTTTTTACCCCGAGCGATACAAGAAGGACTTCTTTGAATGGATGGAAAACATTCACGACTGGTGCATCTCGCGCCAGCTGTGGTGGGGGCATCGGATCCCCGCTTACCGTTGCGAGCGTTGTAACCATCTGACCGTCGCGGCAGAGCGCCCACCCAAATGCGAGGAGTGCGGCGGGACCGACCTGGTGCAGGATGAAGATGTTCTCGACACCTGGTTCAGCTCGGGGTTGTGGCCCTTCTCGACTCTGGGCTGGCCCGATGAAACGCCCGAGCTGCGCAAGTACTACCCGACCAGCCTGCTGATAACCGGTTTCGACATCATTTTCTTCTGGGTCGCGCGGATGATGATGTTGGGTCTCGAGTTCATGGACGATGTGCCGTTCCGCGACGTGTACATAACCACGCTGGTGCGCGACGAGTACGGCAAGAAGATGACCAAGTCCAAGGGCAACGTGGTCGACCCCCTGGACTTGATGAACCAGTACGGTACCGATGCGGTGCGCCTGACCCTGGCCCAACTCGCCAGTCAAAAAGGCGACGTGACCCTGTCGCACGAGCGTTTCGCTGCGGCGCGCGCCTTCGCCAACAAGGTCTGGAACGCGGCGCGCTTCGTGATGATGAACCTCGATGGAGCGCCGCGACCACTGCCATCACCTGGCCGCGCGCAGCTCGGCCTGGCGGAACGCTGGATCCTTGGGCGCCTCGATACGACGGTCCGCGAAGTGACGCGCGCGGTCGACGCATACGAGTTCAACCTCGCGGCGATGGCGGTCTACACCTTCATCTGGCACGAGTTCTGTGACTGGTACATCGAGCTCTCAAAAGAGCCCCTCAAGGCGGGAGGCGAGCAGCAGGCGCAGGCCCGCTGGGTGCTGGTGACCTGCTTCGATCGGATGCTCCGCGTGCTGCACCCGTTCATGCCGTTCATCAGCGAGGAGATCTGGCAGGTGTTGCGACCTTACCTGTCCGAACCGAACCTCAGCCAGCATCTGGCGGTCGCGAAATTTCCCAATGCGCTCTCGGAGTCATGGATGAGCACCGCCGAGGCCGCGGCGATGGAGCATTGCATCGCCGCGACTGAGGCCATCAACTCGCTGCGCTCGCAGCTCGGCTATCATCCGGGGCAGCGGGTGCGCGCGGTCATCCGCACCGCGGCCAACCTCAACCTGAGCTCGGAATTTGCGATCTGGAGGCCCTATGCACTCACGATGGCGAAGGCCGAGAGCGCGGAGTTAGTCGCGTCGCATGAGGCCCTGCCGGGGGGCGCGGTGGCGGCCGTGCTACCCTGGGGCGAAATTGCAGTGCTGGCTCCCGACGGGTTCGATTTTGCAAAGGCGCTGGCGGTGGCCAGGAAGAAGCTTGAGGAAGTCGGCGCGCATCACCGCCAACATCTGGCCCGGCTGAACAATCCCGAGTTCCAGGCCAAGGCCGCGCCGGAAATGCAAGATCAGATTCGCGAGCGGGCGACGGAACTGGAAAGCCAATCTCGCCTGCTGAGCGAACAGGTGCGACAATTCGAAAGGGCCTCGGAATGAACTGCGCGAGCGCGTCACCGGCGTTGATTGTGGCGGCGCTCGGGAGAGTTGAGCGGGTCGCATCGATCAGACCGGTATCTCGTGGAACTCGTAAGCTTCACTGAGCTCGACAGCGCAATCGAACGCGCCCTGACCGAGGATGTCGGCCACGGGGATCTCACCACCCAGGCGACGGTTCCCCGCGGGAAACGCGGACAGGCACGAATCATTGTCAAGGAGCCCGAGATGGTTTTCGCCGGCGGCTTCATCTTCGCGCGCGTGTTCGCGATGACCGGGTCGCAACCCCAGGTCATAAAGCTCGCCGAGGAAGGGGCGCGGGTTAAATCCCGCGTGGTGGTTGGAGAATACACCGGCGAGCTCGCCGGTTTGCTGACCGGCGAGCGCGTCGCGCTGAATTTCGTTCAGCTGCTCTCCGGAGTAGCGACTCTGACCAACAAGTTCGTCGAGGCGGTGGCAGGCACCGCCGCGCGGATCATCGATACCCGCAAGACCCATCCGGGGCTGCGCGCGCTGGAGAAGTACGCGGTACGGGCCGGCGGCGGACACAATCACCGCTTCGGACTCGACAGCGGAATCTTGATCAAGGACAACCACATTGCAGCCGCCGGTTCGATCACACGGGCGATCGACAGCGCGCGCAGATTTGCGCCGCACACCCTGCTGGTTGAGGTCGAGTGCGAGACGCTTAAGCAGGTGGAGGAGGCGCGCAGCGCAAAGGCCGATGCGATCCTGCTGGACAACATGACGGTCGATGAAATCCGCCGCGCGCGGAGCACGGCGGGACCCGGAATCAGGCTGGAAGTCTCCGGCAACGTCACGCTTGAGACGGTCAGGTCAATCGCGGAGGCCGGGGTCGATCTGATCTCGGTGGGAGCGCTGACCCACTCGGCGCGTGCCATGGATCTCAGCATGAGAATCGAAGCCGCCTGACCGGACGGCTTTTTGCCGCGGATTCCGATGAGCTCCGCCAACCCATATCAGTCGCTCGAAAACGGAAAGCCGGGTCGGATTGGATGCCGAATCCATTACTTCGAGGAGCTCGATTCCACTCAGCAAACCGCTCGTGCGCTCGCGGCCGAGGGCGCCGCGCAGGGCACGGTGGTCATTGCCGAGCGGCAGACCGCGGGGCGGGGCAGGTTGGGCAGGTCGTGGCATTCGCCAGCGGGGGTGAATCTCTACGCTACGACCATCCTGCGTCCGCCGATTGCGCTTGCCGAGGTTCCCCGGCTCAGCCTGATGGCCGGAGTGGCGGCGGCGCAGGCGCTGGAGCGCGAGGCCCCCGGGCTGGTGACGCTCAAATGGCCCAACGACGTGTGGCTCAAGGGACGCAAATGCGGTGGCATCATCGCGGAGGCACTCACGAACTCCGGCCAGGAACTCGACTGTGTGCTGTTGGGAATCGGGCTCAACCTGAATCTCGACGAAGGCGACATTCCGCCGGAGCTGCGCGATAAGGCAACCTCGCTTCGCATTGCGGTGGGCCGTCCCTGTGACCGAATCGCGATCGCGAATTCGCTTTTCACCCTGCTCGACTATCGCTATATGGAAATCGTGACGCGCGGCTTCGCTGTCGTCCGCCCCCAGTGGGAGCGCTTTTCAGCTTTGACCGGGAAGCGGGTGACGGTGGTCGATGGCGCTCGGCGCGAGACCGGCGTGGTGCGCGGGATCGATGCGGAGGGTGCGCTGCTCCTCGATGTGGGAAACGTCGTGCGCAGAATTTTAGCGGGCGACGTTAGTCTCGAGGGCGCGTACGACTGATTCGGCCGGATGAACGATATGAGACGAGCGAGGTCCGCAAGCTGGTCGCGGCTGTGAGCTGCGACGACGGTTTCGGACGCGAATTTCTTTTTGAGAGAGGTAGCTTCCTATGGCTGTTGAGGAAATCGGACGCCTGCGAACAATCGCGCTGGTCGGGCAGGGCGGCGCCGGGAAAAGCCAGCTGGCCGAAGCGATGCTGTTCACGGCGGGAGCAACTACCCGCCTGGGACGTCCCGACGATGGCAGCGCGGTCATGGATTTCGAGCCCGAGGAACTGCAGCGAAAGGTAACCATCAGTTCCTCATTCCATCACCTCAACTGGAAGCGCACCGAGGTAATCCTGGCCAATACGCCGGGATACAACGCCTTCCTGCCCGAGACGTTCAATACCCTAAAGGCGGTGGACGGTGCGGTTTTGCTGGTGTCGCCCGGCGCCGACATGAAGGTGGAGTCCGAAAAGATCTGGAGCACGCTGAGCGAAGCGGCGCTGCCCCGCATAGCGTTTGTCTCGCGACTGGATCGCGAGCACACCAGCTTTGCTGCAGCCTTGAAAGATCTGGAAACCACCCTCGAGGCCAAGCCCGTGGTGCTCACGCTGCCAATCGGCGAAGAGGCCCAACTTAGCGGGGTCGTCGACGTGCTTGCGATGAAGGCCCTGATATACGCGGATAACACCGGCAAATTCCGCGAGGAGGAGATTCCCCCGAACCTCAAGGAATCCGCCGAGAAGGCGCGCAACACGCTGTTGGAGTCGGTTGCGGAGACCGACGACGAGCTTCTCGAAGAATATCTGGACAAGGGCACTCTCCCTGAGGAGAAACTACGGACCGCGCTTCATGCCGCGGTCGCGGCGGGCAAGCTGACCCCGGTGTTTTGCGGCTCCGGCACCAAGAATGTCGGTGTCGGACCTCTGTTGGATGCGATCACCGCGCTGCTGCCGTCGCCCAATGAGCGCCCGGGCCAAAAGGCGCAGCATCCTACCAACGGCGAGCAGCAGGAGCGTGCGGCGGATCCGAGCGCGCCCTTTTCCGCGCTGGTATTCAAGACCGTGATCGATCCCTTTGCGGGCAAGCTTTCGATCTTTCGGGTGGTGTCGGGACGCGCACAGAGCGATGCCACGGTCTTCAATGCGAGCCGCGAGTCAAAGGAGCGCTTCGGTCAACTTCTGCGGCTGGAAGGTAAAAAGCAGTCTCCGCTGACCGCCGCCCTGCCCGGCGAGATCGTCGCGGTGGCGAAGCTGAAGGACACCACCACCGGCGACACCCTGTGCGATGAGAAAGCGCCGGTCCTGTTTGACCCGCCGGTCCATCCCGCGCCGGTGATTTCCTTCGCCATTCGGCCCAAATCGAAGGGGGACGAAGAGAAAGCATCGGCTGCGCTGCACAAGCTGGTCGAGGAGGACACCGCGCTGGAGATGCATCGCGACCCGCAGACCCATGAGATCATTCTGTCGGGGACCGGCCAGATGCACATTGAGGTCACGGTCGAAAAGCTCAAGCGTAAATTTAATGTAGAAGTTGAACTTCAATCGCCCAAGGTTCCCTACAAGGAAACCATCAAGGGCCGCGCCGAGGCGCAGGGAAAGTACAAGCGTCAATCGGGAGGTCGCGGTCAGTATGGCGACTGCTGGCTCAAAATCGAACCGCTCGCGCGCGGAAAGGGGTTCGAGTTTGAGGACAAGATTGTTGGCGGCGCCATCCCTCGCCAGTTCATCCCGTCGGTGGAAAAGGGCGTCCGCAACACACTGATAGAGGGATTCCTCGCCGGCTATCCACTGCTCGATGTCAAAGTAACCGTCTTTGACGGCAGCTATCACGAGGTCGATTCGTCCGACATGGCTTTTCAGATCGCCGCATCGATGGGCTTCAAGGCTGCGCTTGAAAAAGCCAAGCCGATCATCCTGGAGCCGATAGTGGCGCTGGAAGTCTCGTGCCCGGACGAGTGCATGGGCGACGTGATCGGCGACCTGAATTCGCGACGCGGCAAGGTCCTGGGGATGGACACCAAGGGCCACGGTCAGATCATCAAAGCGATGGTGCCGATGTCCGAGGTGCTCAAATACGCGCCCGACCTGCGCTCGATTACCTCGGGTCGCGGTTCCTTCGAGCAGCATTTCTCGCACTACGAAGAGGCGCCACCTCCGGTTGCGGAGAAGATCATCAAGGAGTCGGCTGCCGCCCGGGAGGCAAGCAAGCAACAGGTTCACTAGGTAACGCTGCCGTGCGGTTGCAGGACAAAGTCGCGGTCGTGACCGGTGCCGCCAGCGGTATCGGACACGCCACCGCTACGCTGTTTGCGCGTGAAGGTGCGCGGCTGGTTCTTAACGACATCGACGCACTGGGGCTCGAGCGGGTGACATCCGCTCTTGGTGCCGCCAGCTGCAGGGGCGTAGTCGGCGATGTCTCTCGCGAGCAGACCTCGATTGCGCTGGCCGCGGAGGCGGTATCGTCCTTCGGGCAAATCGACATTCTCGTCAACAACGCCGGGATCCACTTTCTCAAGGACATCACCGAGATGACCGTCGCGCAGTGGGACCGCCTCATGGACATCAACCTGAAGAGCATGTTCCTGTGCTGCAAGCACGTGATCCCGCACATGCTGGCCCGCAAACGCGGGGCGATCGTGAACCTGGCGTCGATCTCCTCATTCATCGGGCAGGAAATGGACGGCGCCAGTACGTTTGCCTACAACATTACCAAGGCCGGTGCTCTGCAACTCACCACCTCACTGGCGAGTCGCTATGCAGCGGACGGGATCAGGGTCAATTGCGTATGTCCGGGAAACGTCGAAACCAACATCGTCAAGCGCGCGACCCCGGAAGCGACCGCGCAGTTCTGGCGTGCGGCGGTCGCGTCGGAACCCATCGGACGCAACGCTCGCCCCGAGGAGATAGCCAACGCGATCCTGTTTCTGGCCTCGGACGAGTCCTCATTCGTGACCGGCTGCCCGCTGCTGGTAGACGGCGGCTACCTCGCGCGCTAGCCGCCCACCGAGCAAGTCGATCGGCCTCCCGACCAGCTCCCGGCCTGGCGCAAACCAAGGTGGAACTCCCGCTGGTCGCCACGCCGTGGCTGCTGCGCCCAGCCTCCGGGTTTCAGGCGTGTCGCTGAAGGGCGCCGTCTTATACAATCGGATCGGCGGTTTTTCCTATGGCACCGCTTGGAAAGGGATTGGTTGTTCTGGGTCTTGTGCTCTTGGCAGCGGGTGCGTTGTTGTGGGCGTTGGGACGGGTCCCATATCTCGGCAAGCTTCCGGGCGATATCCATATTCGACGGGGTAATGCGAGCTTCTACTTTCCGTTGGCTACCTGCATCATTCTGAGCCTGGTCGTGTCGGCAATCTTAAGCCTGATGAGGCGCTGACGATGCCTACCCGTACAGCCGATCTTGCGTACCGACGCGCCGAGACCAAGCGGCGGCGGCGCGAGTTGATCGCGGTGGGGGTAGCGGCGGCGGTCCTGGTGGCATTCGTGCTGGCGCAGACGCAGCTGCCGCCGCTCTCGCAGCACACGTCGCTGGTTTCGAACCTCGCGGTCATTTCGCTATTCAATCTCAGCTTTCTGCTGCTTGGCCTGCTGCTGTTCCTGGTTGGCCGCAATCTGGTCAAGGTTATTTTCGAACGCCGCCGGGGCCTAATCGGTTCGCGGTTCCAGGTGCGCCTGGTGGCGGGGTTTATCGCGGTCGCGCTGGTGCCCAGCGCCTTTCTGCTTTACGTTTCGGGCGTCTTTCTCGATGCGGACATCGCGGGCTGGTTTAAACCCGAGTACCAGCATGTGCTCGACGATTCGCTCGAAATCGCGAAGACCTACTACCTCAACTCCGCCAACAACGCATCGCATTTCGCGCGCGGGTTAGCCGAGCAGATTTCCTCGCGGCATCTGCTGGCTCCGGAGCAGCGCGGCAACCTTAAAGATTTCGCGGAAAAGCGTCAGCAGGAATACAACCTCGGCACCATCGAGGTATTCTCCGCGGATCGCAAACTGCTGCTCATCGCGCTCAGCCCGCGCACGCCGACCGGGATCGGCGTTGCGCCGGATGCACCGATGTTGCATGACACCCTCAAGGGGCAGGTGATGACCCGGACCGACCGTCTCGGTAACTCCGATGTCATCCGCGGCAGTGCGCCAATTTACGCCTCGGCGGAGTCCGACAACGTCATCGGAGCGGTGGTGGTCGACTACTATCTTCCGCGCAGTGTCGTCGCCCGCGCCGCGGGGATTTCCAAATCCGCCGAAGACTATTCGCAGTTGCGCATTCTCCATCAGCCCATCCTCAACAGCTACATCATCACGCTGGTTCTGATCGGGCTGGTGGTGGTGCTGCTCGCGAGCTGGTTTGGATTGTATCTTGCGCGGGGCATCACGGTTCCGATCAAGCGCCTGTTGCAAGGTACTCAGGCGATCGCCGGCGGAAACCTGAACTATTCAATTCCCCAGCACGGCGACGACGAGATCGGGCGGCTCATCGGATCGTTCAACCAGATGACCGCCGACCTGCGGGCTTCCGCGGCGGAACTCGAGCATCGGCGGCGCTACACCGAGACTCTGCTCGGAAACGTCTCGGGCGGCGTGGTGGGACTCGATCCGGAAGGGATCATAACCACAATCAATCCGTGCGCCGAGCGGCTGCTGGGTCTCGAGGCGGGCAAGGTTATCGGCCGTCACTATCGAAACGTCTTTCAAGCGTCGCTCGTACATACCCTCGACGACACTCTGGCCGCCGCCACCCGTCCCGCGGAGTCGCGCGCTACCATCAAGACCGAGGTGGGCGGGGGAGAGGCCGAGTTGATGATGACTACCAGCCCGCTTAGCGATGAATCCGGGGAGCCGCTGGGCTCGGTGCTGTTTTTCGAGGACGTGAGCCAGATCGCCAAGGTCGAGCGGATGGAAGCGTGGCGCGAAGTCGCGCGGCGCATCGCGCATGAAATCAAGAATCCGCTCACGCCGATTCAATTGTCGGCGGAGCGCATGCGCAGGCAGCTGGTCGACAAGAGCGGCAGCAGCTCTCCGCTGGTCGAGGAATGCACTCGCACCATTATCGGCGAGGTCGAGGCGCTCAAGCGCCTGGTTAACGAATTTTCCGCGTTCGCGCGCATGCCGCACCTGACCCCCGCGCCGGGCGACCTGAACCAGCTCGCCAACGATACGGTCGCGGGTTTTCGTGCCGCTCATCCCGGGGTGGAGTTCGGGCTAGGCCTCGCGCCCGATTTACCCCAGCTCATGATCGATCGGGAAGCGATGAAACGCGCGCTGGTGAACCTGCTCGACAACGCGGTCAGCGCCACCACGACATACAATCACAACGGCGACAAACCTCAGGTCGAGGTCCGCACCGCGGTGCGCGCCGACAAGGGACTGGCGACGCTCGAGGTGTGCGACAACGGTCCCGGCATCGATCCGCGGCTGCGCACCCGTATTTTTGAGCCATATTTCTCCAGCAAAAAGGGCGGGACCGGATTAGGATTGGCGATCGTGTCGGCGATCGTAACCGACCATCATGGATTCGTGCGCGTGACCGACAACAAACCGCGCGGAAGTAGATTCATACTGGAGTTTCCGATAAGAAACCTGCAATTCGCGAAGGCCGCAGGCTGACGCTGATTCTCGCCGCGGAAACCCCGAAAGAGAGAGGCATGGTGAACGAAACCGTACTGGTGGTGGATGATGAGGAGCGCATCCGCTCGTCGCTGCGTGGGATTTTAAGCGACGAAGGATTCCGGGTGGTGGATACCGGCGATGCGCCGGGGGTGATGGACCTGATCCAGCGCGAGGCACCGGCGCTGGTGCTGCTCGATGTGTGGATGCCGGAGGTGGACGGTATCGAGCTCTTGCGGAGAATCAAGTCTGAGCGGCCGGCGGTGCCGGTAATCATGATTTCCGGGCACGCCAACATTCAGAGCGCGGTCGCCGCCACCAGACTGGGTGCGGCCGATTTCATCCAGAAACCTTTTTCGGTGAGCGGGCTGCTCGCCTCAATTGCCCGGGCGCTGGATGGTGGCAGCGCGGGTCCGACAGTCGTCCCCCCGATCTCGAGCGAAGCGCGGGAACTCGTCGGCAAGAAGGTCGCTCGCGGCGCGTTTGCGCAGCGGACCATCGCGCGATCGATCGTGCTGGGAGGGCAGGGGCTCCATACCGGTCTCAAGACCGGGGTCATCTTGCATCCCGCGCCCGCGGGGTTCGGGATTGTGTTTTCGTCACTGGCCGACGACACCCCGGTCGCGGTGCGGCTTGAGAATGTAACCGATACCGCCTACAACACCACGCTGACTTCGGGCGGGCGCTCGATTCGTACCGTCGAGCATCTCATGTCCGCACTGCACGCGTTCGGCATCACCAACCTGCTGGTCAAAACCGAGGATGAGATCCCGGCGCTCGACGGCTCCGCGCTGGAGCTGTGCAAACAGATCCGTGAGGCGGGCACGAACGATCAGGGCGTGCCGGTGGAGCCCGTTCGCATCAGGAAGAAAATTGTCGGCAAGCCCGGTGACCGCGAATTCATACGGATTGAACCGGCCGACCACCTGATCATCGACTACACGCTGGAGTATCCCCATCCCATCGGACGCCAACACGTGCACTTCGAGTTGACCTCGCCCGAAAGCTATATCGAGGAGATCGCGCCGGCCCGCACCTTCGGGTTCGTGGAGGAATTCCGCAAGATGACCGAGATGGGCCTCGCCAGCGGTGGACGCATCGACAATGCCATTTTGGTTGACGATCAAAAGGTCGTGAACACCACCTTGCGGTTCCCCGATGAGTTCGCACGACACAAGGTTCTCGATCTGATCGGAGACCTGTATCTGCTCTGTCGCCCAGTGCTCGGGCACGTAACCGCATCGAGAACCGGCCACAGCGACAACCTGGCGCTGGCGAAGGCGATTCAAAGCTCCCTCGCTGCATAGCCGTTGGGCGGCGCATCGATCCGACGGCCGTGGACCTCCGTGACAAAGTGGTGCTGGTGACCGGAGCCGGCAGACGCGTCGGGCGCACTATCGCAGGCTCGTTTGCTGCGCGCGGCGCGATCAGCGCGATCCACTATCGAAGCTCGCAGCGCGAAGCGCAGGAAGTGGTGGGCGAGATCGTGTCCAAGGGCGGGCGTGCACGTTCGTTTCACGCCGACCTGGAAAAGGTTTCGGAGATCGAGGCGATGGTTTCCGAAGTTCTGGCGACGCTCGGACATATCGATGTGTTGGTGAACTCGGCTTCGGTCTTCACTCGCAAACCGCTTGAGGAAGTGACCGAGCGCGATTGGGACGTAAACCTGAACACCAACCTGAAGGCGCCTTTCTTCCTGGCCAAATTCGCCGGCCTGCAGATGCGCAAGCTGGGAGCGGGCAAGATCGTGAACATCGGGGACTGGGCCGGTATTCGACCGTACAACAACTATCTGCCTTATACCGTCTCCAAGACGGGCCTGATTGGCCTGACCCGCGCGCTCGCAAAGGCCCTCGCGCCAGAGGTGCAGGTGAATTGCGTCGCACTCGGACCGGTGCTCGCCCCTGACGAGTACCGGTCCGAGGACATCGCGAAAATGGTGGCCGGCACCCTGACCAAGAAGATGGGTTCGCCCGAGGACGTTGCGCGTGCGGTGCTCTTCTTCTGCGAAGGAACCGACTTCGCTACCGGCGCGACGCTTCTCGTCGACGGCGGCCGCCTGATAGCTTGATTCTCACGCAGCCTGGACCCGGATAGAACCCCCGCCTCCCATGCCACCCCAAGCGCAGATGCTCGGCGATGCGACCGATGCGGAGTCCAGTGGATACGCAGACTCCGCGGGCGCGCGCGGCGCGATTCTCGGCTATTTCCTGATTCTGTTTCTTGCGGTGGGACTGGGCACCCCGATTGGCATCGCCGCGATTCCGATTAGCTACTATCTGAAGGACAACCTTCACCTCTCGCCGGTGGAGCTGGCCGTGTTCGTTGTGCTTGCCGGCATTCCTGCGTACTTCGGGTTTCTGCCGGGCTTTGTGCGTGATCGACTTCGTCCCCGCTTGATGGGCGATCGCTTCTACCTGCTGATCGGCGCAGCGATCGCGCTCGCCGCCTATCTGTACCTGGGGGTCGCGTCGATCACTTACTTAAGGCTTCTTTACGCCACCCTGATCACCGGGATCGCCTACTTGATCATCATGAGCGGGTCACAGGCCCTGATGACCGGCGTGGCGCAAGGTCATCTTATGACCGGTCGTTTGAGCGTGATCTCAGGCGTGGCAACCTACGTGCCTGCGGTCATCTCGGCATTGCTGGGAGGATGGCTGGTGGCGCACGTTTCCGCGCACGGCACCTTTCTTATCGCGGCGGTAGTGACCGCGGTGATCGGGGTGCAATCGTTTTGGCGGCTGGGCGCGGTGGTGGCTTTTGAGCAGTCAAAAGTCCGCTCCGAGACCAGTATAGATGCGATAGCGCGACTTGCGTACCATCGCCCGATCTGGCCAGCGGCGGCGATTTTCCTGCTGTGGAATTTCGGGCCCGGGTGGGGAACCCCGATGTTTTATCACCTGACCGAGACGGTGAAAGTGTCGAGTCAGGTGTTTGGCGCGTTCACGGCACTGCAGTGGCTGTTCTTCATCCCAAGCGCAATGTTGTACGCGCCGCTGTGCCGGAGGTTCACCCTCTCCTCGCTGCTCTGGTGGGGAACACTGGTCGCAATTCTTCAAGGTCCCATCATGTTCTTCGCGCGGAGCCCGGCCAGCGCACTCACGATCGCGGTGCTTTACGGCCTGTTTGGGGGACTGCCCACGGCGGCCTACGTGGACCTGATCATCCGCTCCTGCCCGAAAGGGCTCGAAGGCACCGGTATGATGTTGGCCTTTACCACCACCTATTCGGCGGCGACCAATTCCGGCAATCTGCTCGGAAGTTGGATTTACGCGAGAGCGGGATTCACCCCGGCCGTGATCATCACGACCCTGGCGACCGCGTTGATCGTGCCGCTGCTGTGGTGGGTTCCCGAGACCGTCGCTTCCACGCGCGAGGGAGAGACTCTCGATTTCGATTCAACGTATTCCGATGCGTGACTCCGCTGGCTCCTTCCGGATAAGTCCCGTGCCTTCCCGGATCGCGGTGCTGGCGAGCGGGGGGCTCGACAGCTCCGTGTTGCTGGCCACTCTGGCGCGCCGCAAGCGACACGTCTTTCCGATGTACGTTCGCGCGGGGCTTCGCTGGGAAGCGGAGGAATTACTCGCTTTGCGGAAGTTTGTGAAAACTTTGCACGGATTCAGAATCGCGGCGCTGGAGATTCTCGACCTGCCGATGGCCGACGTCGCGGCCAACCACTGGAGCGTTACCGGTCGCGGGGTTCCCGGCTACCGCGCCGCCACCTCGTCGAACTACATCGTCGGCAGGAACCTGAGCCTGTTGGTCAAGGCAGCGGTCTTTTGCGCACACCATCGGATCGGTGAGATCGCGATGGCGCCGCTAGGCGCGAATCCATTTCCGGACGCGCGACCGCAATTCTTTCGCGCGGTGGAGCGCGCAATCGAGCTGGGAATAGGGCTGCCGATCAAGATTCGAGTGCCGTTTGTCGGGCTGAGCAAGGCTCAGGTAATCCGGCGGGGCAGGGACCTCGCTCTGGGCTTCACCTTGTCATGCGCGAGGCCGCGCGGCCTGGTTCATTGCGGTGCATGCACCAAATGCGCGGAGCGAATCACGGCCTTCAGGGCTGCCGGGGTTGTCGATCCGACTCGGTATCGCGCCGCGCGCTAGGGCCCGATTCTCGCCGGATTCGGCCTTTACCCGCCATTGCAAAGGTTGTTTAGGCGGTCCGGTCGCTGGCAGATCAGCGGCCCAACTCCTGGCGGCCCGGGCAAACATCGAGGAACCGCCCCCCGGAAATGCTCGAGAGACTAGCCCTCACCGGGGACGGTCGTGCAACTCCCGAATAACGCGCAGGGCGCTGTGCGAGATGTTGATGTACCGTGTGACGGTCGCCCGGTCGTGATTGCGAATCGACCAATCGAGCTGCCGCACGATCATGTGGGACAGGTAAAGAGCCACGGCGGGAGGCCCGGATACTTCGCGAGCGCGGTCGAGCAGCCAGGTTGCGACACCGGCATCTTCCAGTGCATAGAAAGCCAGTGTCGTCAGATCGAAGGTGCGATCGCCCGCACAGCAGCCATTCCAATCGATCACGCCTGAAACTTCATCCTGTTCGACCAGGATATTCGCGCTGCTGAAGTCAAAATGGACCGCGTCAGTATTGCGAAAATGCGCACCCGCAACCCTCAAGACCGTGCGTTTCAGTTCCACCAGCAAGGCTGCGGTCTCAGGCGAATAGGTCACGAGCGAGTCGTGAACGCACCAGTGTTGGAATCCTTTTTCAACACTTTCTACAATTCGCGCCGGCCACCCTTCCACGAAGTTCGAAGCAGCGTCCTCCTGCAGGCGGTTTAATTCGACCAGACGGGCGAGCAGGGCGGGGGTGAGCGGCCCGCCTGGCCTGCCGGGCAGTATCCGCTGCACGAGGTAGCGCAAACCGTCTCCGTTGCTTGCGAGAACGAACTCCGGCGCGGGATAGCCCAGCGCCCTGAGGCGCCGCGTTATCTCGAGGGTCGGTCGCACCCGAAACTCGGAACCCTCACCCCACTTCAAGATAAATTCGATGCCCTGGTCATCCAGGATGGTGTGGGTGCAGCCGCTCTCGCCTCCCCCGATTCGGCGCCCCAGGCGAAAATGGGTACCGTGACGATCGTTTATCAAGGCAACGATCGCGGCAGGGTCGATCATTGGCAGCGAACCGGCCCCCGGCGGAGGCCGGCGCCTGTCAGCCGATGTGTAGAGGAGAAGGACAATTCCGTTTCGCGAATCGTTGTGGTGCGCCTCAGGCTAGCGCGCGGACCGCTCCCCGAGCCCTAAATGGGAAGCGGGAGGGTACGAGCTCGCTGCGTTCGAAATTCTCGTGCCACGCGGGCGCGGTTCGACTTCAATGGCTCACACGTTCTTGCTGAATTCGATCTTCGCGTGCTTGGCGAGCTGTTTGAGGAGCGACTTCACGACTGCGTCTTCATTATAGTCCAGCAGGACCATAGCGATCTTCGGCTTCACCTCGTTCAAGGTCGAGTATGTCTCGCCGCGCCGCTCGGTCACCTTGATGAAGCTGTAGCCGATGTTGGACTCGATTATCTGGGTCAGATGACCGACCGGGGTCGAGAAGACCAGTTTGTCGACCACCGGCGGCAATTGACCGGGGCGGAAATAACCCAGGTCACCACCTTTTGGCGCCGAGCGCGAATCCTCGGAGTTGGCCTTCGCGAACGCGGCGAAGTCCTTGGTGCGCTCGGCTTCCTTGTATAGCTTCATGATCCTGTCGCGCGCGGCGGCTTTTTGCGCATCGGTCGGGTTATCCGGAAGTTTAACCGCGACGTGGGATATACGTACCTCGCCGGGGTCTTTAACGAACAGGTCTCGATGCTCGTCGTAGTATTTTTTGATCTGCTCGTCGGTAGGCCTGACCTTGGCTGCTCGAAACTCCTCGTCGAGCATCTTTTCGATCATCATGGAGCCACGAACCGCATCGAGTAATTGTTTGTCGGCAGTTCCGCTGGTGGAGGCGGCGACCTCTTCGCCCGAGGCTCCGGTCAATTTGAATTCGCTCGCGCGAGCGGCGACCTGCGGCTCCGGAATCACGATGTTCCGACGTCTCGCCTCATCGATCAGCAACTGGCGGCCAATCAGGTTTTCGGTAGCATCCTTGAAGACCGCCCGGGACTCCTCGGTCGAGGTCGCGTTGATCAGGCGCGATTCGGTCTTGGCGTAGTCGTTGATTTGACCCGCAGTAATGGGCTGGCCATTGACCGTCACCACGACCGGATCCTTGGGATCGGGTTTGACCAGCGGCAGAATTCCCAAAAAGCGTTGCTGCCAGTTGAGGTTAGCAGTGCCCAGGTTGGTCGAAAGCTGGGCATCGGCAGGAGCGGTAAGACAGACTGCTGCGGCCAGCCCGATCATGGCGAGTCGAGTCGCCCGAAGGATGCTCAGGGAAGGGTTCATTGCGTGTTCAACACCGGGCGTGTAGTTGGTTCAAGCTCAAAGCGGACGTGAGATGGCCCAGCTGCGGACAGTAAGTATCGCGGTCGCCATAGTTGCAAGCGTGTTGGCGATCATTTCGGGTGCGATTCTATTCTTCGTCATCGAGCCGCCGTTCCTCGCCTCTATCTTCCTGGCCTGCGCGGCCATCGCGATCATCTGCTTTCTCATCGCGGGTGCGGTCGGCTACTTCTCGCCTTGAAACCGGCTCGAACGGGCGGCCCGGGGAACTATCGCGGCCGTGTAGGGAGTCGCACACGGAGCACCCGCCGCAAAGCGATGACAAACCTTACCCCGCTTGCCCAAGAAGATCATGCTGGAAGAGCGCGTTCCGTAAGCATCAAGATGCAGGCATAACGAATTGGGCCGGCCGGTGCGCGAATCGAGCTGGGTACTGTGATCCGCCAGGAGCGCTGCCAGCGCCGACTGCGCGGCCAGGGGGTCGTCGCGGAACTCGGGCCTCTCGGCCAGCTCGGCAAAACGGCCGTATGCGCGGCTGATTTTCGGACACTCGAAATCGTCGACGTCGAGATTGGTGAGGAGGTGAAGCCCGGGGGTGAGCGGCACGACCTGGATATGGCTGCCGCGGTTGTAGGCGACATAGGCCTGGTCGCGCGAGGCCATCAGCAGGTTGAAAGGGTTGTAGTCACAGCCGCGTTCGGAACCCGCAAATCGGGCCGCATCGGCGGCAGTGGACCGACGCAAGGCATCGAGGCACAGCATCCCGCGGGAACGGGCATCCGGATTCGACTCTTCGGCCGGACGCCGATTGAGCAGACCCGCCACCAGGCCATATTCGTTAAGACCGAGCCAGGTTCCCCCCGCCCGCAGGTCCTTGCCGCCCACAATTTGGGGTTCCTCGCTGAGCAGGCCGGGATCGGTGGCAGGACGATCGAGGAACTCATCGCGATTGGCCGCGATAATGACCGGCCATTCGGGTGCGACCTTGAAGTAAATGGCGAGGGTGCACATCGGAGTTCCAAACTTAGAGGGGAGTAAGCCGGTGATACAAGGCCTGGTCGCTGGGTCGCAGAAAGGGCCACCGGTCGATCACCCTGAAGACCGGAAGAGGCGGCGGCGCCCCGCGGCAGGTCGTGCGTAAGTTCTCGCGGACCTCCGTTCTCGCCGTTGAGAAAACGAATACTTTCACAATTTCGACAACCCCGGCAAGGAAGTGCACGCGGGTGAGGGCGTAGCCGCCGACCGATGCTAGAGTATTTGTTGTGAACCCGGGCGGTCGCTTTGACGTATGTGTCGTGGGCGCCGGAATT
Source organism: Deltaproteobacteria bacterium (assembly GCA_019237115.1). GTDB lineage: Bacteria > Desulfobacterota > Binatia > Binatales > Binataceae > JAFAHS01. The sequence continues at coordinate 10,793 of JAFAHS010000237.1, read as the reverse complement.
GTCGGCAGCTCGGTGGCGATGGCGCTGGCCGAGCGCAACCTTAAGACCATCGCGGTTGACCTGGATTTGAGCGGGCGTCTCAGTTCGAGCGAGAAAAATGCCGGCGGAGTTCGGGCAACCTGGTGGCAGCCGGTTAACATCACTTTGTGCCGCGCTTCCATTCAGTTCTACGAGAAAATCGCGAGCCAGGTCGGGTTTCGGCAGAGGGGCTACCTGTGGCTCTATGACGATGCAACCTGGCCGGAGGCGCTGGCCCACATCGAACTTCAACGCAGCCTTGGACATCCAATCGAAACACTGTCCGCATCCGAAGTAAGCGGGCGCTTTCCGGAAATCGACAAACTCGACGGGATCGCGGGTGCGACCTTCTCGCCGCGCGACGGACTCATCAATCCTAACTTGCTTAAGGAACACTATCGGGGCACGGCGCTGCGCCGCGGCGCGCAGTTTCTCGATCGCGTGTGGGTAATTGGAATCGAGGCGGGTGCGGACGGAGTGTCGGTGAACTGCTGGCAATCTGATGAGGCCATGTCGGACCCGGGTCTGATGCGGCTGATGACGCAGGACGGGCCCGGCGAGGCGGAAACCGGACACTTGTTCGAGCTGCGCGCCGACGCGGTGGTCATCGCCGGCGGGGCTTGGTCTCCCTACCCGCTGAAACTGCTGGGGCTCAAGAACTACAGTGAAGCGGTACGGCGGCAGGTCTGCGTGGTAGACAATCGGGCCACCAATCTCGGCGGCTACGGCATGATCGTCGACACCTCGGGGGTTTATTTCCACAACGAGGGTGCCCACATCCTGGCCGGTTACTCTCCGCCCGAAGAGCCGCCCGGTTACCATTTCACCTACGACGGAGAGCCTTTTTTTCAAACCGAAATATGGCCCCGGCTGTTCGCGCGGATGAGCTGCATGGAACGACTCCGGCACGTCACCGGATGGGCGGGGCTCTACGAAGTGAGCCCCGACCGCAGCGCGATACTAGGCCGCGCCGCAAATCGGGTTTACGAAGCGCATTCATTCAGCGGAAGGGGCGTGATGCAGTCTTATGGGGCAGGGCAGGCGCTTGGGGATCTGATCGCCTCCGGCAAGTACGACCAGCTGGACGCATCAGCGCTTTCGCGCGAGCGGTTCGAGGGCGGGAAACGGGCGTTCGAGGCGCTGCACATCTGAAACCAAGGGGGCAAATTGCTCCAAGAAACACCCCAGGGGCAATGACATCCGGGTTTCCTCGGTACAACGGAGCATGGTATGCAATTGCCATCTGCGCGCGGAAGCGTGAGCGTTACCGCATCCGTTTTGAGGAGGCTGGATGTTCTCATCGATCGACGAAGTCATCGAACGATTCGCCAAAAACAACTATATCGCGAGCCGGCGAATCGCTACCGTCATATATCTCGCCAGTTCGCTCAAGAAGCCGATCCTGGTCGAAGGACCCGCCGGCGTCGGCAAGACCGATCTCGCCAAGGTGCTCGCCGCCTCGCTGGGGCACGAGCTGATTCGTCTGCAGTGCTACGAAGGACTCGATGAGGGCAAGGCGCTCTACGAGTGGGAATACGCCAAGCAGTTGCTGTACACGCAGATCCTGAAGGACAAAATCAGCGAGGTCCTGACCGGCGCCAAGGGTCTCGCCGAGGCGGTCGACCGAATCGCGCGGGAAGACGAAGTGTTCTTTTCGGAGCGCTTTGTGCTGCCGCGTCCGCTCCTGAAGGCTATCCATTCGGAGAACCAGTGTGTGCTGCTGGTCGACGAAATCGACAAGGCCGATGCCGAATTCGAGGCTTTTCTCCTCGAGCTGCTTTCGGATTTCCAGATTTCCGTACCGGAGCTGGGCACCCTGACCGCCAAGCACATCCCGCTGGTGATTCTCACCTCCAACAACGCGCGCGAGATGTCCGACGCGCTCAAGCGCCGCTGTCTGCACCTGTACATCGACTTTCCCGACCGCAAGCAGGAACTCGCCATCATCCGGCTCAAGGTTCCCGAGGCGGCCGACAAGCTTGCCGAGGAGGTGGTCGCGGTCGTGCAATCGCTGCGCAAGCTTGATCTTAAGAAGACTCCCGGCATCAGCGAGACGCTCGACTGGGTCAAGGCCCTGACCCTGCTCAACGTGCAGAAGCTGGACGACGAACTGGTCAACGAGACACTCGACACCATCGTCAAGTACGAAGGCGATGTGCGCAAAGCCCAGGAAGAACTCAAGGATTACGTGCGCCGCGTGCGCGCGCGGCGGGGAGCAGACGCGACCGGAAGCAGCGACAAGGATCTGCTAAACTAAGAGGGCAGGGCGGCGATGGAAGAAAAGCTGGTCGAATTTGCGAACCTGCTGCGCGAGAACGGGGTCAGGGTTTCGCTCGCGGAAACGCTCGACGCGTTTTCGGCGTCCGAAGTGACCGGGCTCAGCGAGCGCGACGTGTTTCGCGCGGCGTTGCGGTCCACCATGGTCAAGCGGGCCAGCGAGCTGCCGGTCTTCGAAGAGCTGTTCGACGTCTATTTCTCCGGGCTTGGCGAGATCATCAAGCAGGCCAGCAAGGCGGTGCAGGACGCACTCTCGATGTCGGATCAGGAATTCCAGAAGTTCCTGGAAGACGTCGAGAAGATGCTGCAAAGAGAGGGCAAGAAGCTCTCCGAACTGGCCAAGCAGCTGCTGCAGAACAATTCGGGCGCGCTCGAGAAGCGCCTGCGCGAGGCGGCCCGGGCGGCCAAACTCAAGGGCATCGAGCGGACCATCGAGGAGAACTACTTTGCCCGCGCCCTGGCGCGCGAACTCGGTCTCGACAAGATCGAAGCCGAGATCAAGGAATTGCGCGAACAGCTCGAAAAGATGGATCTCGGTCAGGCGATGAAGGCGCGGATGGAGGAGTACCTCGAGCGCCGGCTCAAGGCGCTCGAAGACATCATCCGGCGCTACGTGCGCATGGAGCGCGAGAAACGGGACATCCGCCAGCGTGAAGATCAAAGGATGAACCAAATCGCGGAGAAGAGTTTCTACTATCTCAGCGAAGAAGAGCTCAAAAAAATGCAGGAGGCGGTGCAAAAGCTCGCGCAACGCCTCAAGAACGTCATCGCGATTCGCCGCAAGCGAACCAAGAAAGGGCGGTTCGATATCAAGCGCACCCTGCGGAACAACCTCGATTGCGGAGGGGTTCCCTTCAAGCTGCGCTTCGAGCGGCGCAAGAAGGAGAAACCGCAGGTGGTAATCCTGTGCGATGTCTCCGACTCGGTGCGCAACGCATCGCGGTTCATGCTGCAGTTCGTCTATTCGTTGCAGGACCTCTACTCGCGGGTCCGCAGCTTCATCTTTGTGTCCGACATCGGCGAAGTAACGGAGCATTTTCGCACCAACGACATCAAGGATGCGTTGGACGTGGCGTTGAAGGGCGATATTATCAACGTGTACGCCCATTCGAATTTCGGTTTTGCATTCCGTAGTTTCGTGGCCGACCATATCGGAGCGATCAACAAACGGACGACCGTGATTGTGCTGGGCGACGCGCGCAACAACTATAATCTGCCGCACGACTGGTGCTTGCGCGAGATTCGCCAGCGTGCGAAGCGAATCATCTGGCTGAATCCGGAGAGCCGGAATACCTGGGGCTTCGGCGACAGCGAGATGGAACGCTATGCCGTTCACTGCGACATGGTCGAAGAGTGCCGCAATCTCAACCAGCTTTACCGCGTGGTCGATCACTTGGTCGTGCGCTAAGTGCATGGCTAGGGGCCTGGCGACGGTTCCTTCGGTTGACCACTGACCGTGTTTGGTCCAAGATATTCGCGAGAGATGGATCGAACGCCGTCGCACCCGCCGCGGTCGTCACTGCGCGAATAGCAACCCAACCAATGGCTGGTCACAAAGAAGATTTCATTTTGATGATGGTTGGCGGTATTACCCTGGATCCGTCGACCAAGATGCCTATCGTGGTCCTTAAGGATCCGGACAATAAGCTGAACCTCTCGATTTGGGTGGGACCTCTGGAGGCCACCGCGATGGCGACCGAGATGGAAGGCATTCGGCCGCCGCGGCCCATGACGCACGACTTGCTCCGCAACCTGCTGGCCGAGTTTGGCGCAACCGTCGAATCCGCGGAAATTACCGAGTTGCGCGAGAGCACTTACTACGCCCGCATCCAGCTCAAGACGCGCGAGGGCAAGCTTTTGGAAATCGACTCGCGCCCCTCCGATGCGATCGCGGTGGCACTGCGAACCAAGTCTCCAATCTACGTGGCCAAACAGGTCTTGCTCGATTCCAGCGAGCCGCAGGAATCCCAGGCCGAGGCTGGTGGGTCCTCCGACCAGAACCTGGCCGGGGTTTCACGCGACAAGTGGTCGGAGATACTCGAGCGCATGTCACCCGAGGACTTCAAATACAAGATGTGACCACGCGCGCGCGTGCCAAGTCGATTCGAGAATCGGTTGCGCACGCCGCCATCAAACGCCTAGGGTCGACGTAATCCGATGCCCTCGACCCATCGCCACTACAAGATCTCGCGAAAAGACCTCAAGCGCCCCGATGAATTCCAAACCTTCATCGAGAGCGCGCAGGAATTTCTTCTCGCCAATCTGCGGCAGCTGATTATTTCTGCTGCGGTGGTCGTCGGCGCGGCCGGCATCGTTCTGGGCGTTTATATGTACGAGCGCCGGCGCGACCGCATCACTGGGGAGCAGTTTTACGCAGCGCTGGGTGCGCTCAACGCCAAGCAATACCAGAGCGCCGAAGACCAGTTTACCAGGCTGGTGCAGACCGAGTCCGGCCGCCGTCTCGGGAAGCTTGCGGGCTTCTACCTCGGAAGCGCCTACCTCGGTGCCAACGACCTGGCGCATGCGCGTGATGCGCTGGTCGCGTTCGTAGCCGACGAGCACGATGCGACCTTCGCCAACCTGGCGCTGACCAATCTCGGCGTGATCTACGAGCGAATGGGGGAGTACGCGAAAGCGGCGGGAGCCTATCAGCAGGCAGCTTCGCTGGCAGGGCCCGAGCAGGTGCGGGCGCAACTCGGCTTCGCTCGGATGCTGGCGAAACAGGGTCAGAAAGACGCGGCGGTCGCAGTATATCGCGCGTTCCTGACGGCGCATCCCTTCGCGCAGCAGCGCCAGGAAGTGGTGGGATCGCTCGCGCTGCTGGGCGCTTCGCCGTCGGCGGAAGCCAACCCCCCGACCGGCGGCACTATGCCCGTGTTAGTTCCGGGGTCCTCCGCCACGCCTTCCGCACACTGAAATTCTGGGGTGACTCCTCGGGAGGGCCGTTCAAGCCGCTCCTGAGGTGGCCGATCGCCGACAAGGGTTAGCGAGCTTGCGGCCTGTCATCCAGGCTTGGCTGCGCCGCAAAAAAAGTGCACTCTCTTTCCCCGCCAAGTTGATCGAGCCTTCCCAGCGCCGTGTGGTGCGACAGCTTTGCGGCGAACCACAAGACTAAAGGATCGCGCGCTGCGCGGAGCAGGGCAACAAGAGATTAAGCGACGGGGCGACCAGCTCCTCGGTTCGACTCGACGGGGAAATCTCTGCTCGCGCCGATGGCTTATCGCGCGGCAGCGTGAGCGGATCCAGCGGCCAGTTCCGAGTTGATCACGAAGTCGAAGACTTTTCCCTCAGGCAGCCCCACCACAGGTATCCCGTTAACGAAGAAGGTCGGCGTCGATGATACGTGGACGGCAGCGCCGTCGGCCTCATCCTGGGCGACTCGCTGACCGGCTGCGGGCGCCGCCATGCACGCCTTCAAGGCCTTGTCGTCGAGACCCAGTTTTGCGGCTTGTTCGTCGATCTTGCTTTGCACATTACCGGGGTTGATTTGTCCCTGGTTGGAATAGAAGTACCGTGCGAAATCCCAGAATGCAGATGGATTTTGCAGCCGCGCACATTCAGCTGCGATCGCCGCGGTGCGCGCCCACGGGTGCCCACTGAGGGGGTAGTTTTTGAAGATGACCCGAATCTTGCCCTTATAGGTCGTGCTGGCCAGCGCCTCCAGCTGACTGAAGGCATGCGCACAGTAGGGACACTCGAAGTCCGCAAATTCCAGCATCGTGACTGGCGCATCCGGCGGTCCTAACGTTGGGCGGTCGTCGAGATGGACGGGCGAAAGATCGACGCGTCCCCAGGCATCGGACCCGAGGTCGTAGAACTGCCCGAGGATAGCCTTGGTTTGGTTCTGATCGCTGAAAAGCGACACTGTTACGCTCTGGCCCTTATCGTTGGTCACGGTCACTTGACGCTGGTAAATGCCGGGAAGGGTGGTCTTCTGCATGGGCCCCAGCATTATCTCGTCGGCGCTACCTATACGAAATTTCTTCTGTAAATAGTTCTTCAGGGCCGCGTCTCGCGCGGGATTACTCGGGACGGCAGGATTCGCCGGTGAGGAGGGCCCGGCGAAAGCTCGGCTCGCTGCAAGCGCAGTCGCCAGTGCCAAAGCGAATACCGCGACCCACCAACGAAGCTTCAAGCTGGTACGAATCCAGTGCTCCATAGGTGTTTCATGATACGGGCGGCCATCGAGATCTTCCAGAGCATCAAATTGGCGAGCTTGCCCGATACCTGGGCAGAACCCCGCTGGCCTACGGAGGCCCGAAGTGACCGGGGTCACGCCGCAGGCTTGACGAGTCAGAGCCTTAATCTGCGCGGCTTGGAGAGGCTTTCCCGCAAGTTGGAAATCTCAGGGCAAGGGGCTGGCCTGGCGCCCCTCCATATCGCGCAGCACTCGCCGACCGGCCCAGCGCCGGGACACGGGCCCAGCCACACGGAAAACATTATTGTGAAACCGCAGAAGTGACCTTGACGTCGACTTCCATGCCCAGGAAATCGGTGGGATTGCCGGTCCAGCTTCCAGAGATAGGAAGGGCCTGCGATGGATCGCGCGCGACCGCGACGCGGATCAGGTCACGATTGCCAACGATGCCATTGGTGGGATCAAACTCCATCCATCCCGATCCAGGAAGATAAACCTGCACCCATGCGTGAGTCGCACCACCCCCGACATTGCCAGCGTGGTCGGCAGAGGGAACGTAGATGTAGCCGCTGACGAATCGCGCGGCGAGTCCCAGCGCTCGCACCGCTTCGATCATTAGCAAAGCAAAGTCGCGGCAGGTCCCGCTTTTGAGCGCTAGCGTCTCAGTTGGCTTCTGGCATCCTTCAGCATCGCGCGGAGCATATTTGAACCCTTCCTGCTTGATTGCTTGGGTCATCGCGGTGAGCAGCGCGAAGGTCTGCGATCCGCCCTCGACAAATCGCTTCGCCCACGCATCAACCTGGTGTTCCGGGTCCGAGTAGTGCCGCTCGATCGATCTATTCAGATCGGGGATTTCGTCGGCGGAGTAAGTGAACGGATATGTCTCGGCATAAGGCTCGACCGGGCAGTCCGGCTCATTGGTGTCGTAGTGCACGACGTCGATCTCGCTTTCGAAACGCAGCTCCTGAGCAGAGCAGGGGAAGGAAGCGACTGCGACCGAATTCTCGAATAAGTCGTGAAGCCAACGCACCGCGGTGGGTTGCGGAGTTATCCTGAGTCTTGACGCTGTTACGCGAAGATCGTGGCTGTCGCGCGGTCGCAACATCATGCGATGCTGGCCGAAGGTGACCGGCTTTGAGTAGCGGTAGATGGTGGTGTGTTCGACTTTCAGCGATCTCATCACAGCCTCTGGAAATGATTCTATCGTGATCGATAGGGCTTCCTGGGAAATTTTTCTCTGCTTGTTAACGACTTCCTCCTGCCGTGGCGGAGACACCTTCCAATTGTCTCACACGTTCGACGGCACGATGGCCCCGGCGGGCACCGCACTCGCTGAACCCCGCGCTATCGCTCGCGCCTCTACATGTCCAAAAGCGGTGCTGGTGCCGGGCCACTCGAGTACTGCGCATTCAAGGATTCGAGCGCGGGACCATCGTCCTGCTCAGCGTTGCCTCCAGTCCGCCGACCCAGCTCTCGTGGAAAACCTGCTGGCAATTCCGAGTTGAAGGTCGGTAATCAATCGGCACAACGGGGGGCGAGCCACCCGCGGTGCGAAATCGCGGCCAAGGTCGCGAAGTAGTGTTGGAGGACGGCGGCAACCGACTCCACGGCGACGATCTCAGCCGTCCGCTCAGCGGCGAGCCGCAGTGCGCGATCTCCTCCTCAGACAGCCCCTTCGACGCCCAGCACGAGAACTTCGCATAAGCAGTATTATGTCAACTAGCAGGTTGCTAGTGGAACACGCGCCGGGCGCTGAGTCCGCGAAATTACGATGAAAGGCAGGCGACTGCACAGCGGAAATCAATTTCGGCGATTTACCGCCAGGGATTAGGTCTGGAGCTTCCTCAGCTCAGATGACCGCAAACAATCGCCATTCTCCGGGCACACCCTTCAGGGCACGGATTCCGCGATCGGCGACTTTAATGCCGGACCCGGCAACCAGATCCTTGACCGTGCTTGAAACCAATACTTCGCAGGAGCCCGCATTGGCCGCGACCCGCGCGCCGATGTGCACTGCGATACCACCGAGACGGTCGCCGATGATCTCGCATTCTCCGGTATGTACACCGGCCCTCACATCGAGGCCAAGTCCAGGCACCGCGTCTCGGATGGCGGTCGCGCAGCGCACCGCCCGCGCGGGACCGTCGAAACTGGCGAACACCCCGTCGCCTGCTGTATCGATTTTGCGTCCGCCGAAGCGCCCAACCTGGCGGCCCACCAGCGCGTTTAGCTCTCCAATACGTCGCGCCAGCGCTGGTCGCCCAATTTCGCCAATCGATCGGTCGAACCCACGATATCAACGAACAGGACCGTGGCTAGTACGCGATCGGGCTCCGGTGAAGGGCGCGTTCCCGTCAGAAATTCCTGTATTTCGTTCGTGAGGTCGTCGGCCCCCTCAGTCCACGGCCAGTGATCACTGCCGTCCAACTCAACCAGCTTCGCGTTCGGAATGTGCTCAGCGAGGTAATGTCCGCTTTGCAGTGGCACAACCACCTCGCCTACGCGATGAAGTACGAGCGTGGGAACCTTGATGGATCGCAAAACGTTGCGCAGATCGATATCGAAGATCGTCTTCAGGAGGCCGTTCACGTCAGACGGACTAGTACTCATCCGTTCAAGCTTGCCCCACCATTGGAGAAACGCAGGATCGTCTTTGCGGCTGGGCGCAAACTGCGGGGCCACCGCCGGTTCGCCCCAATGCGCCTCCCATCGGCTCATTACCTGCGCTATCTGCTCGGATGTTCGCCCCCACTGATAATCGGGAGCCCAGGCCCAGCGCGCAGCGGTGCCAAACAGGATCAGCGCCGTCGTTCGAGCCGGATAAGTCGCGGCAAACAAAATGGCGAGCGCGCCACCCTCTGAAATGCCCATTACCGCTGCCCGCTCGGAGCCCGCGGCGTCCATCACAGCGCGGACGTCATCCATCCGTTCCTCAAGCGGCGGCGTCGCGAAGCCACGGTCAGACAAGCCCTGTCCGCGCTTGTCAAACGCGATTACCCGAGCGAAGCCTTGAAGCCGCTCCATCCAGCGTGCGTAGCCGGGATCTTCCCAGAACAGCTCCAGGTGCGAAAAAATGCCAGGCGAAATCACGAGGTCGCGCGGACCGTTGCCAATAACCTGATACGCGATGTGAACGTTGCCGCTCTTGGCGTATTTCGTCGCGACCACGGCTGCCACTGCCGAAGGAAAGGCTATGGCCAATCAATAGCGACATGCCTTGGTTACATCAACTTGGGCTATGACCGAGCGCGTTGCCCGACGAAGCCTTATCGAAACAATACGTAAGCGCCGCTACGTCGCGCAGCTAGCGCAACGATCTGAAGCCCGAGCGAACCTCTTCGGTAAAGAGCTGCGGCTGTTCCCAGGCCGCAAAGTGGCCGCCTTTTTCAAGCTTGTTGTAGTGGATGAGCTCGGGATACGCCTGCTCCGCCCAGCTCCGTGGAGCAGGATAGAGTTCGTCGGGGAAGACGCTCACGGCACCGGGGAAAGAGACGCCTTTGGCACTGAAAAACCCGAGTTTCCCCCAATTCTCCCAATAAAGACGGGCGCCGGAAAGCGCCGTGTTCGTCAACCAGGCGATCGTGATGTTGTCGAGGATGTCGTCGCGCGTAAGGCCGGCGGATTCTCCGGCAAAGACGCGTGCGATCAACTCGTAGCTGCGAGCATCGTGATCAAGGAAATAAGCTGCCAGGCCAACGGGTGAATCCGCAATTCCGTATAATGTCTGGGGTCGCAGCCCCATCTGGTACCCGTAGGCGATCCCCTTTTGATACTCGAACTGCAGACGCTCGTAAGCGACCTTCTCATCGGCTGTGAGACCCGTGGGCGCGGGCGCCCCGGAAAAAGCCGCCTGGTCAATTTCGACTGGAAAGATGCCAGGCATGTTGGTGTGAATGCCGAGTAACTCGGGGGCCGCCTGCAGCCCCATTTGATCGACGATCACCGCACCCCAATCGCCGCCTTGGGCCACGAATCTGGTGTACCCAAGGCGCTTCATCAGCACGACCCACGCACGCGCTATGTGGGCAGCGTCCCATCCGGTGCTGGTCGGCTTGCCCGAAAAGCCGTACCCCGGCATCGATGGAATCACCAGGTGGAAAGCGTCCGACGCGCTCGCGCCATGTTGTGTAGGATTTGTCAGCGGATCGACGATCTTCATCTGTTCAATGATCGAGCCGGGCCATCCGTGATTGACAACAAGTGGCAACGCGTTTTCATGTCTGGAACGGACGTGAATGAAATGAATGTCCAGCCCATCGATTTGGGTAATGTATTGCGGTAGTGCGTTGAGCTTGGCTTCGACCTTGCGCCAGTCGTATTCCCTCGCCCAATAACGCGCGAGAGCTTGAATTGTCGCGAG
>JAFAHS010000227.1 GCA_019237115.1 Deltaproteobacteria bacterium | reverse complement strand
CCGCTGGTGGCCCATTTCATCCTTCACAGTGCGCGTCGGATGAGTCGCCCTGAACCGCAAGTCAGCAAGCAAGCGCTAGAGCAACTGGTCGCTTATGATTGGCCCGGCAATGTGCGCGAGCTGCAAAACGCCATCGAGCGCGCCGTGATTCTCTGGAGCGAAGGACCGCTGACCTTCGATCTCCCCGCTGCGCGCAAGAGCGACCCTACCGACGGGCAAGAGACGCCGATAGCGAAAACCCCGCTCCCGACGCGGGAAGAATTAAAGCGCCAGGAACGGGAGGCCATAATAAACGCCTTGAAGCGGAGTAACGGAAAAGTCTCCAGGCCTGGCGGGGCGGCGGAATTACTCGGGATGAAGTCTTCGACCCTGGCGTCGCGTATCTCCACTCTGGGCATTAGTCGCAGACCGCTCGGCTAGCAGCCCTCTTATTCTGCCGGAAAACTCCTCATACAGGTTGAGCGTGAATCGCACGATGCTCAGCAAGCTCAAGCTGAGTCCCGCACAGATTCATCATATCCGCGGCGAGGACCAGGCCGCCGATGCCGCCAGCCAGTGGAAGGACGATCTCCGCAGAAGCTTCAAGCCGAGCGACGTTCAGTTTCCGCGCTTCGATATGAGACTCGGGGAACGTTCTGCCCTTCTCCCGGCCGCCCAACCGTGAGCGGACGTTGGGGGTTCACTGCGGCAATTGGGGTGCCCGTTTCATCGCGTGGTACTTCATTGATGAAAAGCTTGGACGCACAGACGTTCGACGTTGAGAAACGTGGTCTGTGCGGCGGCGATCTATACAACAAGGATAATTTCAAAGGTGCGTATTGGGGCTGATGGCGCAGGTGACCGCGCGGAAGGTGAGGCTTGCTAGCCTGTGTCCTTTCAATCGGTAAGCACGCTACGCAAGACTTGTTTGATTTTGCCCGGTTGCGCGCCGGCGCCGTTCTTTTGGCGCCATGCCACGAACCCATCGGGGCGAACCAGCACCGCGCCGTCATCGTCGATACCATAAAGTTCGAGAAATTTGTCTTGCCAATCTCGCAACTCGGCATCGCGCCCGATCGTAAAGCATCGCAGCGCGTTTCTGAGAGTGGCAGCTTCGGCTCGCCATACGTCGCCTGCGGGCGTGGTCAAGAGGGTAAAAGTGCGATCGAACAAATCGAGCGCGGAGACACGCTCGGCGCCACTCTCCAGCCACAGATGAGGCGCGCGATGACCCGGCCGTCCGGTCGGAACGTATTCATACGGTGAGAATTCAGGAGCCGGAGTACCGTCCGAAATTATCGCATCGGACTCGTAATGAAAGCCGAATTCCTGACCCAGGTGGGCAAGATGCTTGCGCTGATCTTCGATCAACCTCGTCATGGCTTCGCGATCGCCGTCGCGCACCGCCTGGTACATCGCTCCGAGCCGAACGGCATTGACCACGCTGAAGTCGGTGTTCGATTGGGCGACCGGTTTGCGCTCGGCCTCATAGCTGCCGAGCAACGAAGCATCCGCACCGCCATTCAGAACGAACGCGATCTTCCATATCAGGTTGTGAATGTCCTGGATTCCGGTGTTCATCCCAAAACCGCCGGTGGGCGGGAAACGATGCGCAGCGTCGCCCGCGAAAAAGATCCGGCCGCTACGGTAATGCTGTGCAACCTGGGCCGTCATGGTCCAGTAGGCGGTATTGATTATTTCGACCGGCAGGTCGTCGGCGCCCACAAGATCGCGAATCAGTCGAACACATCGCTCCGCTGAAAATTCCTCGACGGGCTGCGCGCGGTTAATCGATATCCAACGGTCTGTTCCGTTGACGCATAGCAGGCTCGATCCTACCAGCGCAGGGTTGGAGAAGAAGAAGCCCACGCAGGGACGCCGCGCAACCCACCGGGAAAGATCGGCGCGAAAGTAAATGTTGATTGAACGCCCCATCGCATCGGGACCGTTCATTGCGATCCCGAGCCCGGTGCGAGTGGGACTCGATGCGCCGTCGCAGGCAATCACATAGCCGGCGCGCGCCGTTTGCTCGCCACCGTTTCCATCGCGCAGGCGCACAGTCACTCCGCCGTGTCCATGACCTTCAATCAGCGCCTCGGTCGAAAAGCGCACCTCGGCCAAGTCGCTCTGTTCTGCGGCATCGCGCAACCGCTCTTCGACCGCATCCTGCGAGACGGTCGAACGTCGGGTCGTGCTGACTTCGCCGTCCCGCATATCACCCAACGGAACGCGCCCTATTTCCTCGCCGTCGAGGCGATCGACCCAGATGAAGCCGATCAGGTTCTGCGGCAGTTCATACTTGCGAATCGCATCTTCGACGCCCCACTGCCGGAACAGTTCCATCGTGCGAGCGTGAACACCACGCGCCTTCGGATGATTTGTCGTCGAGGGATGCCGCTCCGCAAGCAGCGATCGAATTCCGAATCGTGAAAGTAAAATCGAAGCGGCAAGTCCGACGGGCCCGCCGCCCATGATGAGAACGGGTACTTCGAGATCGCCAGGCATGACCGGATTCTATACCTGCCGTGTCTACCGAGTCAGGATTCCGGTGGAGGACTCTTTGGATTTTGTGCATCAGTCACGACCACGGACAGAGGCATGGATGCGCAGGTGCTTTGCAATCCTTCCCGGCCGGTGAATTCAGCGCTACGAGTCACCCCTGGACCTATCGCACAACGCGAGGCCTCCGTGGAACCTGCATTTTGTAATCCTATATTCCTTCGAAACTGTTTGAATTTGCGCGCCCGGTCGCTCGCGCGATCGGTGCCCAGGCACCCAAGAGGTCATTTGTCGTCCAGACGAGGTCTTCTTCTGCGCGGTGGGCGTCAAACCCGGGAAGTCTCGCTTCATTCGCCCACAAGCCCTTGATTTTGGTTCGGGACAAGGCTGGCCATTGAATCCTACAGGTCCGATTTGTCCGAACGTCCCGGGAGTTCCAACTCAACGCTAGCCCTGCCCCGATTCGAAGGGAGCCTCTACTCAGCGAGATCGAGAGTATTGTCGCCATCGTTCACAAAATAGATTCCGTCGCTACCCGGAACCACCGCCAGTCCAAACAAGACACCCGCACCAACCGGGCTCAGGTTAGTCGCGGTCTGCACCCCGCCGGGTGTCGTCTCCACGAGGTTTCCGTCAAGGCCGTTCACCGTCAGGATGTCCCCGTTCGGCGCGATAGCGAGTCCAAGAGGTCCGTTGAGAGCGCCACCTTGGCTCACTGTTGTTCCAGGACCAGCGCTCTTAACTCGGACCGTGGCGTTGGGAATAGCCGCAATCCTGCTGTTCTGCGTATCCGCCACGTAAAGGGTGCCCTCTTTGCTGAGGCCAACGCCTGTCGGTCCGATGACCAGCGCAGCCGGATCGGTGCGCTCTGCGAAGCCTGACCCAATGATTGTCGTCCGCAACACCAGTGGAACTCCGAGGCCCTGTGGTGGCGTGAACAGCGTCATGCGAACGACCGTGCCTCCATTAACTACATTCCCATTAACGGTAGGCCCACCGGTATCAGCAGCAACGGTGCCGTTTAGGACGTTAGTAAAATAGAGGGTTGTGATCACGCCATCATCATCGGCTGTCATATCCCAAGGACCGTTTATAGGTGCACCTGAGAACGTCTCGACCGGCTTGCCCGACGCGTTAAGAACGATCAGACAACCGGCTTTCGTCGTCGCCGAGGTTCCATCCGTGGTCGGTAGGCTGCCGACAATAACCCATCCGTTTCTGAGCACGGAGAGGGCAGTAGTAAGCCCTACTCCGCCGGGGCAACTCCCCGGCAAGCTGTCAGCCTGAATCTCCGCAAACTCGGTCTGCAAACCCGCTGGTGAGAACTGCACGATTGAACTGCCCGTGCCCTGCAGATTGAGCGAGTTATTGAAATTGCTGACCAGAACGTCACCCTTGACCAGGTTGCCAACGGAGGTGGGAACTACTGCGACACCGTATGGATTCAAATCGCCCTGGCTCGGCACTGAAGATCCGACGGTCGTGGGCGTGCTGAAATCGATGAAACCCATGCCCGCGTATGATCGAGTGGCAAGCGCCAGACCGACCACCAGAAAACCCGTTGCAACGTCCATTGTCGGAAGCGGTTCATCTAACAAGTCCTCCCTGGCTTTTAGGGAGAAACCGACGAGCCCCGATATTGGTTCCCTGGCGATCCACACAAAGTGGATTTCAACAACAGTTTGCCGTTCCGCAATCATTCCGAAAACCGACTTACTCCGTTCGCGCGCTGGAAAAAGCGGGCCGCGCAGATACTCGGCAACCTAATCGCCGGTGTGCGTGGGGTCAATACAGAAAAAGGGACTTTGTCCCTTTATTGATTTCTCCAACCATGGTCCAACCAGCGGGGCGGAGGCGTGAGAAATAATCCGTGCCTACGTGGCTTTTCGCGTCCGGCAAAAAGATCGGTTTGCGGGCCATACTCAGTACGAGGCGATTTAAGGCTCCAAACGACGCCTTCGATCTCGACCGAAAAATATTTCAACACGCAATGCCGTCGCTCTTAGATTCCTCTTTTTGTGCCAAACATCTGCATCGACTTCCTGACCACATCAAGTTCGTAGGGCCGCAACATGTAAAGATAGGTGCCCCGGTCTCCTTCTCGTTAGGTCTTGGTAGCGGGTTACGGGCCGCCGGCCCGGCACGTCACATCAGAAACAGGGCTGGTGTATAAAGACGGACGGCGAAAGGCGCCAGCGGACTGAGACCGAGCGTTCCTTGGTGCGTCTGAGAGCCCGTTTGGTAGCGTGGTCCATGGGGTGTTGCGGCAGCATCATTGGTGACACGCCCGCAGCGTGATCCCGTCCAGGAGAATGTCAATACCTTTTCCACCCCTGTCTGCGGCGCCTTTCGCCAATCTCACTATGGAAGAGGCAGCGATGAAGCACAACTCAAAACCACCACGCGCACGCAAGAAGGAGCGTGCCTCAATCCCGCTGTTCGAACGCATCCAGCCCGACGCGGCCGGCATCGACTGCGGACAGAACAGCCATTTCGTGGCGGTACCCCCGGAGCGCGACCCCCAACCGGTCCGTGAGTTCCGCACCTTTACCACCGACCTGCACCGGCTGGCGGACTGGCTGGTACTGTGCGGAGTGAAAACCGTGGCCATGGAGTCCACCGGCGTCTACTGGATCCCGCTTTACGAGATCCTCGAGCAGCGCGGCTTGCAGGTCGTGCTGGTCAACGCCCGGGACGTGCACAATGTGCCCGGGCGCAAGAGCGACGTCAAAGACTGCGAGTGGCTCCAGCAGCTCCACAGCGTGGGCCTGTTGCGCGCGAGCTTTCGTCCCGCCGCTGCACTGGTGCCGCTGCGTTCCTTTATGCGCCAGCGTGAGACTTTGGTCGAGGAGGCGGCGACCCGCATCCACCGCATGCAGAAGGCCCTGACTGAGATGAACCTCAAGCTCCACACGATGCTCGCTGATCTCACCGGGCAAACCGGACTTTTGATCGTGCGCAGCATCCTGGACGGGGAGCGCGACCCCCAACGGCTCGCCGCACATCGCAACCCTCGCTGCTACGCCTCGCACGCGGAGATCGTGGCCGCATTAACGGGTAACTATCGCGCCGAGCACTTGTTTGCGCTTCGGCAGAACTTCGCTGCTTACGAATTCCTGCTTAAGCAGATTCCCGAATGCGATGGCGAGATCGAAGCCTTGCTTACTACCTTGGCCGCCCAGCAACCACCGCCTTCAACACCGCTGCCCGCGGCGCGCCGTAGGCAGGTTCGCAAACATCAGCCCCAATTCGATATCCGCGGCCCTCTGCATCGGCTCACCGGCGGCGCCGACTTAAGCCAAATCGATTCCATCGGTCCGCAGGCCGCGCTGCACATCATCGCTGAGATCGGCACCGACATGCGTCGCTGGCCAAGTGAGTACCACTTCGCCTCCTGGACCTCGCTCACCCCCAACAACAGGATCTCCGGTGGGCGCCTGCTAAGTTCTCGCACCCCGCCCTCCGCCAATCGGGTCGCGGCCATCCTGCGCCGCTGCGCAAGAGCGCCGGCAAAACTTCCACCGCCCTCGGAGCGTTTTACCGCCGCCTGGCGGTGCGCATCGGAAAAGCCAAAGCCATCACTGCCACCGCCCGTAAACTCGCTCTGCTGGTCTACCGCGTGCTGTCCGGCAAACTCGTCTATAACGACCCCGGCGCCGATGCTTACCATCAGCTCAACCGCACCCGTGAACTCAAGTCACTGCGCAAACGTGCGCGACTACTCGGCTTCCACCTTGTTGACCAAACAACCGGCGAGGTCACTGTCTAGTTTCTCAGGAGGAAATCGTGACGCGGGGAAAATGAATCGGTCTTAGACCTTGGTCCGACGCCGCCCTGCCCTCTTGCGCGCTTCCCCCGATTTTCCGGCGCGAACCTTTCAAACTTCGGTGCGTATCAATCGCCTGAGTGCGTCCCCGGAGTAAACCGGATATCGTCAATTTCGATGCTTGTCTGAGCTCGGGGCTTGGATTTCAAACCTCATTTCTGTCCGTTCCTGTTCTTCTTGGCCGCGACAGGGTGGTCACTTTTCAGGTACCCCTCCAACATCAGCGAGGCGAACGGATCGATCTCGTCACTCACGCTACGCGCCACGATTGCCGCTGCAAGAGCGGCTTTTCCGGCAGGCGACTTTAGCATCGCCGCGCGAGAAGAAGGTCGAGCGGCTGCCGTCGCTTTAGGGGCGTGACGCGCCATTTCCTTAGCAACCGACTCAGCCGATGCTGCGGTGCGGTCGGCACCAGATAGCCACTCATCTGCCCATTTGCACCACTTCTTGTTGGTAAAGACCTTTCGGATCGCGACGACTGCTTCACGGACCTTTTCTTCGGCCTCTTTGATTTTCACAGCAAGCTCGACCTTGGCGAGAACCGAAAGCTGATTATGCTCAGAAGCCCTTGTGATCTAGAAGTTCATAGAACGTGGTCGCGGTGTTGCTCAACTTTCTGAGCGTTGGAGCTTATTTTCATTTCGCACGAGAAGAAAAGGGCCAAACAGCTCATGCTGCTATGGGCCACTAGCTGCCGTCGGTGATATTCGCGGCCGACCGTCCGCAGGCGACGGCGCCGCCATCACTGAGCCACCTAAGATCGAAATCTGCAAGCCAGAGTGTCACCCGGGCGCCCCACTACGATTCGGAATCGAAGCGAGATGATTCGGGCGGATCTTTTCGATCGTGAGGCGACAAGCCGCCCTCGTTGTCGGATCCGGGATGCGTTCAAATCCGATATTTCGCCATAGGGACTCAGCCGGCACAGGCGCGAGCGACCGCGATGCCTTATGATAAGCTTCTTGCCAAACAGGTTCGCCGCGCTTTCGAGGATCGGACGGACATGGTTGAGAAGGTGATGTTCGGGGGCTTGGCCTTTATGGCCTCCGCAAACATGTGTTGCGGAGTGAATCGTGACGACGTAATAATCCGGCTCGACGCGCGGACCACCGCCGAGCAGCGTAACAGCCCTCAACGTTCGTCCCTGGGATTTCATGTCGTCGCGAACGCTGGAATGTTCGCCGTGAGCGGACAAGGCAGTGCTGAGCAGGGCGCGGTCGACAAATGGGTCAAGCTCGCCTTGAACCATGCGACTGCTTTGCCGGCAAAAATCAAAGGACCAAAATCCCGCGGCGCTTCCCGCGCAAAGCCGTCGCCCTCGCGGGGAAAAAAAAAGAAAGTGATGGAGTGTCAACCGTTTCGATGGCTGGTTTCTCACAGTTTGCCCCTCCGAGGGGCAAACTCTAAAATGCCCGTTCTGCCCGGGTAATGGAGGAGCGTACTTCTGTTGGACCGCAAGTTCGGGAATTCAGTAGGGTCTCCGAGTATCTTTTCTCCCTCATCTCCCAAGCTTAGCCGCGTACGGCAAGCCTGATATGAAGTCATCAAAGCGACAGGACCAGCATTGTGAAGATACTCGCCATATCTGGAAGCCTCCGCTCGCAATCGTCGAACACGGCGATCCTGCGCGCCGCGCAAATCCTTGCCGCACCCGGGATCGAGGTTGAGGTCTTCGATCAACTGGGCGATCTGCCGCACTTCAATCCCGACCTCGATGAGGTTGCAGTTCCGGACGCGGTTCTACGTTTTCGCGGAATGGTCGCAAGCGCGGGAGCTCTGATGATTTCGAGTCCGGAATATGCGCACGGAGTGCCGGGCTCGCTGAAGAACGCACTCGATTGGCTGGTCGGCGACACGCAATTCGCCGGCAAGCGAGTCGCTTTGATCGGCCTCGAAGGTCGCGCCGAGTTTGCGCAAGCTGCGTTGCGCGAGACGCTCCGCACGATGGCCTCGCAAATCGTGGAACCCGCGTGTGTCGCGCTGCCCCACCGCGCCCGCCTTCTCGATGCGGACAGTCTCGTCGCGGACGCGGACGTAGCCACGCTTCTTCACGGCGCGCTAATCGCGCTCGCCGCCGCGCGGTAGCTGCTTCCAGAAGATGCAGAGCCGTGATCTTGCTGTGGTGCAGGTCGAGCGCGTCGCGAACGATCACCGAAAGCTGCCTGATGCCAAGCCTGAACAAGGGGCTCCATGCTCCGCGCGCGGGTCCCAGACATCTGTGTCTCCGCGAGCGATTTGCTTGACGCCACGCCTGGATCGGGTGCCTGAGCCCAAAAAGGCGGTCCCCGGGTCTTTGTACCCTTGAGCAGGGCATTTGGAAAAACCGAAGTAGTACTTGCTTTGTTCGGCTCCTTTGTTCCGTTATCGGGGGGCTCTGACCAAGAAAATTTCCCTGTATCTTAATTGCGCCTCTGGTCCGGCAGGAGTTATAGAAGGACAGCGGTCCCGTTCGAGGACGGCTGATGCTAGCGATTCGGTGCGACCGCACCGAAAGAACCGAAGGAGGCTACTTGCGATGACAGAAGAGCGATTGATCTCCGCGGATTCGCATTTCGTTGAACCTCCATCGATGTGGACCGAGCGCGTCGACAAAAAATTCCGTGACCGTGCGCCGCATACCGTAAAGGACCTCGGCGGGCGCGGAGGTGAATGGTTCGTCTGCGAGAATATCACGCCGATGTCTGTGGCGGGCTTCTTCGGCGCAGGCGTACCCTCACAGGACCTGCCTGCTCATGCCAGGAAGACCTTCGAGGAGGCGCCCAAAAGCGTGTGGGATGCGAAGTATAGAATCGAGGATCAGGAGCGCGACGGCGTACTGGCCGAAGTCATCTATACCTCGATGGGGATGCCGCTGTTCGGCCTCGACGACGCAGAGTTTCGCGCTGCGCTTTTTCACGCCTTCAACGATTGGGCTTGCGAGTATTGTAGCTACGACCTCAAGCGTCTGATTCCGCTTGGACTGATCACGCTTGAAGATATCCCGGGAGCGATCGCTGAACTGAATAGGATCGCGAAGAAGGGGATGCGCGGAGCGATGATCTGGGCCGAACCGCCGAGCGATAAACCGTACAGTGACCCGATGTACGAGCCCTTCTGGGCCGCGACGAGCGACCTGAGTCTGCCGCTTTCGTTGCATATCCTTACGGCTCGCGGCGGGACTGGTACCAGTCAGGCAAACGGGGGTTTCAACCTTCTATCATTGGCGAATTTGCATCATCAAATCGAGCGCTCGATCTCGGTGCTGGTCTTTGGCGGCGTGCTCGAAAAATATCCCAATCTAAGGATCGTCTCAGCCGAAAACGACGTGGGATGGATGGCCTATTTCATGTATCGGCTCGATACCGTGCAAAACCGGCTAGGTGCACTAGGTGGACTCAAGCTGCCGATGCGGGCGAGCGAATATATAAAAAGGCAGGTTTATGCGACCTTCATCGCGGATCCCGTGTTTGTAGATACACTGCACCGCTACGGACCCGACAACATCATGTGGTCGTCGGACTATCCGCATACGGCGGCGACCTTTCCGCGCTCGCGGGACATAGTCGCGAAACGCTTCGGCAGTCTGCCGGAGCAGCAGCGCCGCAAGATCGTGCACGACACCGCCGCGCGTGTTTACGGTATCGACTAAGCCTATCAGAGGCCGGCGCTGTCTGCGGTTCTTGCCAAGCCTGGGTCGCTCGCAGCAACAGGGACGCGGTGGGCTTTCAGAGCAAAGGAATAGCCGGCACCGAAGAGAGCAAGGGCCACGCGGAGGGACGCTCATTTCTCCGTGTTTTCGGGTCGCTGATTTATGGTTCTTGCCGAGAAGGTGTAGCGGCACCCATCCGGGCCGCTGCCGCTTTCCGGCAGTCAGACGCTGGTTCGCGCGCCGAACGATATCCGCCGCCAAGGTAGCGCTGTCATAGTCGCCAGAAAGCCGGGCTAGCATCCGTTCGATCTCGCCGTCGTGAATCTTTATTGTCTCGTCCCCGCTGACCGCTCGGTTCAGTCGGGAAAATTCGTGTTCAAAGTCGAACGTGCTTTTCGCAGTGCGTTCGGAAGATCGCGTTCTCGACTCCTTCACCTTAGTGAAAGCTACATATCAAGGGAGTTGGTGAGATTGTTGCGGAAGTTCGTGGACGATCTGAGGGAGCCTGAGTGAGCTTCGTGCCCTTGTGGTCGACGCGAGCGCACCAGGCTAGAGTCCGTGCCACCCGAGAATTGGTTGCGCGATAGGATCGCGTGTCGTCAGCGGGCAGACCCGTAGCGCGTTCGCTTGCTTGAGCGACGGATGCCATTAAACTTCCCGACCGCGAGATCCCTGTCGTCCGGCTGGCTGCCGAGCCAGACTAGGTCTATGTAAAAACCTCACCCTACTGACTAGCTCTTTAGCTTCTCTCCAGATTGCAACACGCGATAGATTCGAGACTATCTACGACAAGGAGTAAATCGTTATGGCAGGACGCACCATAGCGTTCGGGATCGGAATTCCCCAAACCTTCGATGACCTTTCGACCGCAGCGAGCTATCTGGTGCAATTCGTCCCGAGGGCCGAGGCCCTCGGGTTCGAAGGTCTGTGGGTTCAGGAGCAAATCATTGGCGACGCTCCCGTGCTCGAGCCGGTTACCCTGATTACATACGCCGCCGCACTCTCCTCAAGGATTCGGCTGGGGACCTCTGTGCTTATCACAGTAGTTCGAAATCCTGTTCAATTGGCCAAAAGCCTCGCCTCACTCGATCAATTGAGCAACGGTCGGATCACCGTAGGGGTGGGAATCGGTGGTTCACACATCCCTGAGCCGGTCTTCGGTGTCCCCAGCGAACATCGCGGACAGCGGTTTGTTGAAGGCATCCAAGTTATGAAAGCACTCTGGACCCAAAGGCGCGCAACTATGGGCGGCAAATTCTGGCAGCTTGCCGACGTCGCGATGGAACCGAAGCCCTCCCAAAAACCTCATCCTCCCCTATGGTTCGGTGCCCGTGTGCCGGTGGCATTGCGACGTGCTGCGCGTCTCGGCGACGGCTGGATGGGTGCCGGATCCTCCTCGTCCGCCGACTTCATCACACAGCTCGAATTGCTCCGTCGCATTCTCGACGAGGAACGGCGCGACCCAGACAAGTTCGCGATTTCCAAGCGAGTCTACCTTGCGGTCGATAACGACCGTCAGCGCGCTGAACACCGACTACGGGAGTGGTTCGCCGTTCGTTATCGCTTTGCGGACATGGCCCCGCGCGTATCCATTTGGGGCAGCCGCGAGGAGTGTGTAGACAAGCTCGGCAATCTCATTCGCGCCGGCGCGCGCCATCTGCTGTTAAACCCCGTCTTCGATGAAGCTGAGCAGATGGAGATCCTTGCGAGCGATATTATTCCGAAATTGTGAGACTCCAAGCGTGAAGCCGTCAATCAATCGATACAACGGGGGTCGCGCAAGCATCACGCCCCATCGATCCTCCGAATCAAAACACGCGAGTTCCCACCGAGGCTGACGCTATAATTGTGAATCGTTTGTACCACTACTGTGCAAACCTCCTTCGGGGCCGGCACGATCTCATGGTTCTGGTAATGTCGGTGGCGGCAGCGGAGGCGCCCTGGGCGACATGCGGCGATCTTCTTCACAATCGAGCGAGTTTTGAAATTCTAGACATGGACGGTACCGCGCAAAATTTACTTCATCTCCACCGACAACGTTCAGACTGCGAAGCTGGCAGATGAAATCGCTGGTGACGACGAGATTGTGCGCTTCGTCGATGGCCAACCTGTGGGGACCGAATCCGTCGTTACGCGGATTCATGGACCGAGCTTGGACAAAATGCTGACAGGAATCGAACTCCGCTAGCCGCCCCGGATTCGCTCCGTTGGGTGAGCGCCTGAACGTCGCGAAAAATCCAAGGTTGCTTAGAGGATCGAATTCATCGGCGGTCGACGCATGCGACGGATTGTCAGAGAAGGTGCTGTCAAGCTGGCTGCTCTGCACCTCGCAGAGCGTACGCATATTCGTTCCGGCACGCGCGGAAACGCACGAGGGGTTGTGGCTCTACTGACCTACCTTGTAACTCGAGCGGTGCGGGACGCAGGTTTTGTTATCCTGCTTCGCTTCAACTCATCCTCACTCTCCAGGATCGTCACGAACCCACAACAGATCAAGCGATGAAGCTACTGAGCGATCTTCGCGAGGCGGTCTAGCTTCGCGCGATAATCATTCGACGCCGATGCGCTCGTTGTCATCTACCTTTCTTCCAGGTGAATTTGATGCCACCCTCGACCCCTGCCTTCGCGATAAAAAACCAGTTCCCCTCGGCACTCAACGCTAGGGAGAACTCGACCTCGTCGAGTTGGAAGCCTTGCGCTTGCGCCATCGATCCGCTTTCGAGAAATGGCGCCATTCCCTCGAACAAAGAGGCCAATTCTTCCTTCAACTGGGCCCCCGTCTTCCCTGTTAGTTTACCAATAACGCCGGTTCCAGCGTGCTGCACAAATTCGCCCGGCTTGGAACCGCTAACGTCGCCAAGAAAAAGAATCTGCTGGCCAGACGCGGATTTGTCCTTTGGTTCGGCCATCGGAGGAACTCCCTTTAACCAACTGGGTGACCTAAGCACCGAACAGATACGAAAGAGGCAGTCATAAATCAGCCGGTTAGAAGCGTCAGATTCATTGCTACTCTTGCCTGTTCAAGGTGCTGGCCTACGCCTTCGCTGTTGCCACTTGCAGTTGTGATTTCGCCCGTGTAGATCGCGACTCCGTTGGTTCCGTTCAAAATCAAGCTTCCCGAGTCGCCATTAACGCCCCACTGGTCGAAAAAGACTCGAATGTCCAATCTCGGATCTGTTGAACCTCGGGTATCGGTCACGGATGTGACCTTCGCGTCACGAGTTCCGGAAGGGAACGTGATTTTCGTATCTTCCCAGACTGCGACCTGCTTTTCGGCGCTGAACGGAGTCCCTGTCGACGGAACTACTCCTTGCGGTGTTTCAACGACTGCGGCATCGATTTGGCCAGGTGAGGAAAACGGCACTGTCCCGCGCATGATCTTCATACTTATAGGATCGACCAGCATCTGCCCGGTCCCATCAGCCAATGGGATCGTATCGCCTTGGGTAGGCCGACGCTTGAGGTGCGCCTCCAAAACGTGCTTGGCTGTGAGAATCAGCGGGTTCCCCACTCGAGGTGCGGTCGCGTAGCACGTCGTTCGACCTTGGTATGGGTGAACGTTCGGGGAGTGCTGAGAAAAAAAGGCGGGCCGTACGAAGATATTGAAGGAGTGACCGGACACGAGAATGTCACGGTAAAAACCACTACTCTTGACATTCGGGTCGCACCAAGCAATCACACAGAACTCATTAACACCTTCCGCGATGGGATCAGCGAGACCATAAGACGCAAACTCAAAACCCGGAATCTGCCAGTTTTCTCGCTCAAACTCGGCAGCTATCGCAGCGGTCCAGGCAACGATCTCACGTTTTGGGACCGGGAGTCGCTCGATGTCCTTTATGAACGCCGGAGCGAGTTCATAGTGCGGAAAGTCGGGGGGTAGGAGTTTCCGTATGTCTTGGAGATCGGTCCCATAAGAAGCGTACCGACTGTCACCCATAGTCAACCCCTGTGCACTAACGTTGGGTCTTTCTAACTCGTTTAACGGATCTAGACGCGTAAGAACCAGAGAATTTGCTTCTCATATCAGCAAAGGCAGCCTCTTTACAATCGATCGCGGTCGTGATCGTGCGGACAACCGGCGTCTCGCCGCGGCGCGCCAGTACGCCTCGCGCATTTACTCCAGCTCATCGCATCGCAGATCTATACGATAGGCCTCGACACCGGAGCCGACTCGCGCGCTCAGGCTCTGACTCTCCGCCAGTGAACGCCGCGTTCGGGAAAAGTTGAGGAAAGTGACGAGGGAGGCCTTGAGCGCCGTCAAAAACGAGTAGTTGTGGACCGAACGGTCCGTAAAAAGAGCCTCGGATCGATTCGAAACCGTAAAGTCCTGCGCAAGAATTTTTTTCGAAGAGTTTGTTGACCATCCTCCGCTCGGTTTCAAGGTCCCTCCCCGCGAAAGATCTTTCACCGTTTTGTCCATAACGTAATCAGGTTTTGTTATCCTCTGTCGCAAGGGAATTTGTTATCTTCTGTCGCTCCTTCAGTGTGTATAGGTTTTGGGTCGAGGTTCACAATTCACGAAATTGCTAAGCGACGCCTCACACTAAACGCGTTAACATCTGGCTGGCGGTGAGAGGTTGAAATTTACACACGTCTGTTCGTGTGAAACCGGAGAACGCGATCTCACCCGGCGCGGTGACAGATCCTTTCCGCCGTTGTTGCCGCGTATAGCCGCTTGGTCAGTCTTTCGTCAGACTTACGGCTGGCTTCCGCTCTCGACAAACTCGTCAACCACCGCTTCGCTGAGATCTGCGAAGGCGCTCTTTTCGCCACCGGTTTGCGGCTGGATTTTTTTCCAGTCTTCGCCCCGTTGGTAGGCGATCCATTCGCCTAGTTCGTCGACCAGATTCGGTAGAGCTTCGCGGAGAGATCGTTGTAGCTCGCTTCGGCCATCCACATGCGGCGGAAGGTTTTGCTCAGGCCACCGAACGGCACCTTGTCGTTCCACCAGATCCTGAGCCAATCGCGGAATTCCTAGCTTGAACGACGCTTCGGCTCCGGGCAAACCGATCGGCTCCGAGCTCTGCTTGATATCGAGCGATTGCGACTTCTCCGGCACTAAGTTGCTATAGCGCGCGAGCCATTCGAGCGCCGCGTGATGCTCGACCTGGCTCAGGTCTTCGACGCGCCTTGCCTCGATGCCGTCGGCACGCAGCGCGCGCGCTGCGGCGACGTAGTTTCTTCCGTCGGGGGTCGTCGGAAATTCGAGAGCCTTGGCCAAGAGATCTTCCGGACGCTGCGGCGCAGGGTTGCTCGCGAGTAAGTAGGGCAAGACGGGTGGCAATGTAGCGGCGCGGCGGAACTCGACCTTCCCGCCGCGCAGCGCTACTTCGGCCGCAGTGAAAATCTCGTCCTCCGCTTGCGCGCTCAGCGGGGAGACTTTGTCCTGGGCCGCGGTGACGCCGAGGAAAAGACGCGAGCGCTTCGGCTGGATGTAGTGCCGCGTCTGGCTCGCCTGGGCAAAGCCGCCGAAAATGAGACCGCCGAGCAGGAATTGCGCGATTGGCAGCCGCGGGCCATCGAGCGCCGTGAGCTTCGACGTCGCAGCCGCGACCTCGGGATCGCTGGAGTCTGGCACGGCAAGGTCAGGTTTCCAGTCGTAGCCGAAGACCGCAGTCTCCATCAGCATCCCAAATGCGTCGGCTGGCGCAGCGGCGAGGTCGAGATCGGCGAGCGCGACGAGCGCGCCTTCTTTGATCGTCTTGTAGACGTCATAGCCGATTTCGACGTTGCAGACTTTGCCGGGCAGCAACGCCTCGATAGATTGGGAAAGCTCAGCGCGATCGTAGGTGTACCAGTAATTGATCAGCGGAATCCGATCGCGCGTCGCCACCATGTCGAAGAATTCGACGAGCCCCAATATGTTCTGCTCCAATGCCTCCCATAGGCGGAATAGGTTGCGGTGCAGCTTCGCGCCACCATTGCTGCCGTTGAGGAAGATTTCCCCGGCGCGCAAGATCATCGGATCGGGAACGAAGCCGAAGGTGTCGCCATAAAGGCGCCACGCTTCGGGCGTATGGGATGGGATAGTAAGCTGTTCCATCGAGACGACTTCTCGAGCCCCGCTTTCGGATGTATCGCCTGGGATGCCCCGAACGATAGCGTTCTCGGATATCAGTCAGCAAGCAGGTGCCGACGAGTTCCTGTTCTCACAATGAGTGTATTGCGGCAACCGGGGAGAGCCAGGTACGAGCAGACAGCGGCCCCCGAAATTAAGTGCGGGATGCATACGTCGCCTACCGCAAGGATATGGAATGAACGCAGTCGCCGACCAACTACAAGACGCTCAAGGTTCACTGCAAAAACTGCCGAGCGCGATTCACCTGCCTAGTTCGGGCGAAAACGACGCGGACGCTCACACAATCGACGTTAAGCCATGCGGCCTGTGCGGCGGCTACGCTTTCCAGAAGGACCACTTCAAATCCAAGACGCTGCGGCCTGTGGCGCAGGTCACGTAGCGGGGCGTCAATCAGAGTTCGACATAGTGAACCAGGCGAAAATCGCCGAGGCTGAAGCGCCCGCCGGCTTGGCGCGCGGAATGCCGATGGGACTCGCGCTAGAACCGATTTGCGCCTGTTCCTGTTCCGGCTACCAACGCGGCCCGACAGGAAAAGCATTTGTTATCGTGAGTTCGATCGACCGCTATCCTGGACACCCATCAAGGTGCGTTCAACTCCTTAAAAGCCGTTTTCGAAAAGTGAGGCCTGGCTCCATCCCATTACTCCAGAAACAGCGAAAATTAGTTTGGCGTTGACACCAAGCCCAAGCGACAGGATCAGCTCAAGGCTGCGCGGCTGCGCGACGCCAACAGTCCAATATTAGTGTAGGTTACTCGCCACGTACTCCCAATTTGTTGTCTGAGCAAACATTTCACCACTGCCCTGGATGAAAGCGCTCCTCGCGTAGGTGTCACCTTGAAGCTGGGCCATCATCCAAGCAGTTGGGTATCCAAGGTATCCATACACACCGTTGGCACACGGCCATTTGGCCTCCTGGCATGAGGGCTGGCCGGTAATATCATTGTGATTGGGCCCCTTAAGCGTGCCCTTCAGTTTTTCAACACTCTCCGGTACCGCTTCGTAAGCAGCAGCGATGGATTGGACACCTGGCACAAACGAAGGTTGTGTAGGCGGCGAGATCGCGTCGGCCGAGCCGTCGATCAAAAATATTGACCCAAGCAATATTTTCTTCGTGTCTGCACACTCTGAACCCTGCGTACACCAGATTCTTGACGGAAACTCGATGGGAACCACTGTCTTAATGCGATCGCCTGACTTTATCATTGCGTTGATCGCACCACCCGCACCCTGAGAATGGCCGAAGGATCCGACGTTGTCCGTGTTAAGTTTCTGATAAAATATGCTCTTCGAATCGCTGTTCGCATTAGTCAAGAATGTCGCGGCATCCAGTATTGTTTGGCCTCCGCCGGTATTCTGATCCTCCGTTGCGATGACTACAAAACCCCATGAGGCCATATGCCTAAGAAACAGCGCAACGTCTTGCGATTGTCCCCAGCTGCCATTACCCCATGTCAGGCATGGATGACGAAAGCCGTTTGAACCTAGATTTGTTGGGTAATAGAGATCGCACTTGTACTTTGCATCACCACAATCCTCGCCGATGACCTGAGACACTGCCCACGGTCCGTTCGCGTAGTACTTCAACTCAATCTCGCCGGTTGGGTAATTGGGTGGTTTAGATGGTTTAGACGCTCCGAGGCACATGCATACTTCGGCCGCGAACAAGAGCGTCAGGCCTAAGCGACCAAGTTGTCGCCATGCCAACCTCTTTCCTGCGCGCACGGTGTCCATCTCCTCTCGTCTCAATACGCCGCAAATGCGTTGGACATTTGTGCTATGAACATTTGACAGACTTGGCTGTCGTGCGCTCAGAGCCAAACCACGACACTATCGGGAGATTACACATTAACGACGAGAAGAATCCTCCATAAATGTTTCGTGCCAAATTACATCCTTGACGGCGCTCCCGCAAGTTCAGGCTTAAGTCAGCTCATCGCGCAGCGTCTCTACTTGCTCGTTCATCGATCTAGAGGAGTCTCTCTGACGAAGGGCCCGATGCTGTCAGTCTCGACGATGCCTTTTCTCAGATGGATGCGATGATCAGGGGCGTCAGCACCGGTCCGACTTCCTTGGCAGCTGAAGAGTTCGCGGTAGTGCTGCCTGACCGGACGTGATCTTGTTGCCATTGGCGCCTCCGGAACGGTCTTAGCATTTATCGATGGTGTGACGGGTTCGACCAGGCCTGCTGTCCTCAACGTTCCCCATTGACCGCAGGGCATTCGTTGGCATAGGTATTCACCAGATGCGACCGTCAAAAGTCATTGAGCTCGTGTTTTTCTTGGTGTCGACCGCAAATAAGAATCTGCGGAAAATCGTTGAATCCGCTGCAGGAATGCAGAATAGCCTGTCCGCAACACTCGTGATCATCGTCGCCGTATGTTTCTGCAATACGTCTAAACCATCTAAACCACCCAACTACCCGACCGGCCAGCTTGAGTTGGGGTATTACAAACGTGGACCGTGGGTGGATGTGTGTAAGGTCATCGGCGAGAATTGTGGTAACGCAAAGTACAGGTGCGACCTCTATTACCCAACAAATCTAGGCGCAAATGGATTTCACCACCCCGTGCTTACCTGGGGCAACGGCACCCTTGCAAAACCTCAGGACTATGAGTGCTTTCTTGAACATATGGCTTCTTGGGGGTTTGTAGTCATCGCAACGGAAGATCCGCTGACCGGCGAAGGCAAAACAATGCTGAATGCCGCGACATTCTTGATTAACTCGAACAGTGATTCGAATAGCAGATTTTATCAGAAAATTAACACGGACGAGGTCGGATCATTCGGGCATTCTCAAGGAGCGTCGGGAGCAATTAACGCCATGATGCTATCGACTCACATGATGCTATCGACTCAAGTGAAAACAGCCGTAGCGATTGAATTGCCACGTCGCTGGGCGTGCTGGGGGCTCAACAACTTTTGCACCGACACGAGCCGATTGACGTCCGGATCTATTTTCCTGATCGACGGTTCCGCGGACCGTACTTCGCCGCCCCTCCAGCCCTGGGGGCTCCCCGCTAGCCTCGTTGGCCCGCAATCGATTGAAGCTTATTACGAAGAGGCGCCGAACACGGTAGAGAACGTAAAGGCAACGCTTATCGGCCCCGACCACAATGACGTTCAGGGCCAGCCCTACTGTTCAGGGAACACGGGGCCTTGCGTGAACGGCGTGTTTGGCTACCTAGGTTACCCAACGGCTTGGATGATGTATCATCTTCAAGGTGACATCAAAGCGAAAGCGGCCTTTGTCCGCAGAACCGAACACGGAAGCGGCGGAGAGATATTTTCTCAGCCCAAAAATTGGAGTACGTAGCGAGTAATTTGAATTGACAATCAATCGTCGAAGCACTCCATTCGATCGGACTGGTATTGAAGCTCGTCCTTTACGACTTTCTCCTGGCAGAGTTACGCGTTAAGAACAAACGGCGCCGAGCCGAGTAAGCAGTTTTTCGATTGATACAAACCTCCACCTTCTACCTGAGCAGGTGAAAGCCCTCATCTGAGTGGGACAAAGCTGCTCCGACTCGTTATCCACCGCAACCCACACCGCATTGAATACTGAGGTGGTTGGATCTGGATGCGTCAGAGGTCGGCCTCCTGGCAGGTGAAACATAAGCGCTGGCGATGCTGCCGATCCTGAACTCTGGCAAATTCCCATCTGGGAGCAAGCCCCGGATGTTGCTTCGACTTTTTTCAGATACTCAACGAGTTCTCTGACTGTTAATAGCGAAGCGGCGGCGGACAAAACGGTGTCATGGCTTTTCCCTGCTCTATGACGCGGAGGTTAGCGTTAGCCAACAAATTCGGAATCAGTTGCGATCGCGCGACACTGCCGACAAACTCAACTCATTGAGCAGTGCTTTTGCTTCCTTCAGGTCGGCCGTGTCGAGGCCTTCGGTGAACCAGTCGTAGATTGCCGCAAGCATGGCACGTGCCTCTTCGGAACGTCCGATATCGGACAATAGCCGCGCGAGGCTCGTGGTCGTGCGCAGCTCCCATGCCTTCGCGCCCATGCCCCTGGCCAAAGCGATCGAATTGCGGAAGTCCTCCTCAGCCAGTTTTAGTTCCCCCTGCTTAACCCGTATTTCGCCGCGAATCCGGAGTGTTTCGGGAACGTGTACGGATTCTTGGGGATTAAAATTGAGTGCGTTCTCGACGGTTTCAAGAGCATCGCCGATAGCACCTGCACGAAGCTGTGCAGCCGCCAACGACGTAATGCTAAGAGGGGCGCCAACGCAACTTCCGACTTGGACGAGGGCATCTATTCCTTGGCTGATCAGCGTAATTCCTTCAGCGGTCCTGCCGAGCTGGGCTCGCGCTTCACCGAGAAGACATCGCGATAATACAGCTTCAGCAGGGAAGCGATGCTTTTCAGACTGCTCGAGCGCGCGAGCCGCGAAGGCTTCCGCACTTTCGTTTTCTCTCATGTAGAAGTGGAGCCTTCCTGCGATAGAATCTGACAAAGCGGGATCGTGGGGGTTGGTGAGGTTCACGGCTGCCTTCATCTTTACGAGTCTTTCGCGGGCAACATGGGCTCTTCCGAGCATCCAGGCATTAAAGCTTGCCCAACCGTAGATCGCTATACGCCCGCCCAGATGAGATTGACCGAAATCGGCATCGCCGAAAAACCTCAGTCCCGCTGCAAAATGCTTCTCAGCACCACCGAGGTCGCCGCGGTAAAAGCGCACCAGCACTTCGATCAGGTGCAGGTGCGCCACCATGAAGGAGTCCACGTCTCCTTGCGCCAACTCAAGCGCCTCGTCGGCCAACGCGGTCGCAGCGGTTAAGTGGCCCGCTAGGAAGGCATGAAAGCACCTCATCCCCATCGACAAAACCAGCTGCTGTAGGTTGCCACTTCTCTCCGCTAGTACGCGGACTCGCGCGGCGGCCTCGACTGCTTCGGGTGAGACCCACCCTCGCGTCATGAGAAGCATAAAGACGAGCTCTTCCCTCAGTTCCAGTTCGCTAACGTCACGTTCGCGTGATTCTGGGCGTTGGTTTAGCAGCACCACCGCCTGCTGAAGACTTTCTTGCGCTTCAATGAAAGCATTGCGTGATTCCGCAGCTTTGGCTGCCTTTGACCATTCGGCAATTGCCCGTTCGGCTTCGCCCGCCTCGGTCCAATGGCGAGCGACTGCTTCGGGATGTGCGGTTTTTAGCGCCGGGAATTTTTCATCGATGGCTTGCGCAACCCAGCGGTGCAAGTCTTTACGCCGGCTCTTGAGCAGCGCTTCGTAGGCCGCATCTCGAATCAACGCATGTTTAAATTGATAAGTTGCCTGCGGCGCGATCCCGCGCACGTAAACCAACTGCGCATCCGCTGCACTGTCCAGCGAATGTTGTAGATCTTTCTCGCCGATCGGATGGACCGCCTCCAGCAGTTCATAGGAGAATTCGCTGCCGATCACTGCGCCGATCTGGAGCACCTCTTTCGCCGGGCCCAGCCGATCCAGCCGCGCCATTAACGAGTCGTGCAAGGTCACCGGAATTTCACGGCCGGCCAACTTGGCGCTGCCGCTCTCCAACACCGCCCGGGTCAACTCCTCGACGAAAAGCGGCACCCCGCCGGTGCGCTCGACCACAGCCTCTACACTCTCACTGGCAAGCGCATTGCGCGCAGCCACCAAGGCTACCATTTCGCGCACGTCGCGGGCGCTCAGCCGGTTGAGCGTGATTTGCGCATGGTGCGCCCGCATCGGCCACGGCGCCCGAAACTCCGGCCGCGCCGTATACAGCAGCATCAGGGGTACCGTAACTCCCTGCTCAGCCAGCAGTTGCTGCAATTCGAGGGTCGAGGGATCGAGCCAATGGAGGTCTTCCACGACCATTACCAGCGCTTGCAGCCGCGCCGCCGCGAATACCCATCCCATCAGCACTGCAAACAAGCGGCGGCGCTTTTGTTCGGGCACCAACGCCAAGGCGCGATAGCGGTCGCCCACCGGCAGTTGCAGCAGCTCCGCCACCAGCGGCACGGCCTCGTCCAGCTTTAGTCCCGCCCACGCGAGTACCCGCTCCAGCCGCTCCAGCATCGCGCCGGCATTCGCGTCGCCGCCCTGCATTTGCAGCCATTGCGAGAGCATCTCGATCAGTGCATGAAACGGGGAGTTCTGAAAAAACTGTTCTCCTGCGCTCTCCAGCCAGATGTGCGGAGTGTCGCGGATGCGGTCATGGAACTCTGCCACGAGGCGCGATTTGCCGATACCAGCCTCGCCGACCACCAGCCCGAGCTGGCCTTCGCCTTCACACGCGCGCTGCCAGCGGCTCAGCAAAAGCCGCAACTCCTCCTCGCGTCCAACAAATGGGGTGAGGCTGCGCGCGGCAGCCAGCCTGCCGCGGACCCCGGTCGGACGCACCACCTGGAAGACATCCAGGCGAGTCGCGACTCCCTTGAGCGCACGCGGCCCCATTGCTTCGACTATGAACAATCCCGAGATCAGGCGGTGCGTCGCGGCGGTTATCAGCACGGTGCCGGGAGCGGCGGTCGCCTGAAGCCGCGCTGCGATATTCGGAGTCTCGCCGAAGACCTCGGCGTCCTTGTCCACTCCCGCCCCGACCACCACCGCACCGGAATCAATGCCCACTCGCGCCGCCAGTTTTGGACTGGACTCATGGTTGAGCTTCAGCACAACGTCCAAAAGCGCGAGAGCGGCGCGGGCTGCGCGCTCGCCGTCATTGTCATGGGCCTCCGGCCAGCCGAAATATGCCATGACACCATCGCCGAGATACTGGGCGACGTGTCCGCCGAATCGAGTGATCGCCTCGGCTGCGGCGCGATGATAGCCAGCAACCACCTCACGCCATTCTTCGGGATCAAGCTGAGCAGCGATTTCGGTGGAACCCACCAGGTCACAGAATAACACCGTCAGATGCCGCCGCTCGGCGGTGGATGGCACCATGACCGGGGCGATTGCTTCAACTTTGAGGGTGGCATCATCGGTTAAGGTGGCACCGCATTCGTCGCAGAATTTCGCCCCCGGCTGGTTGAGTGCGCCGCAGGCCGCGCACTTGTTACCTAATCTTGTCCCGCAGGCATTACAGAAATTCGCCCCCTCGCGATTATCGCTGCCACATTTTGAGCAACGCATATATCCCCCATTCAGGTTTCAATGATTTCATCCGTTGCGGTTGAACAGTCGTGTCGGGGTCCTCGGTAAGCCGATTGTAGGCGCGTCACAGCACTGTATTCGCCTTCTTATCGAAGGTGCCGCGCCGTGCCTGGTGGCTCTTTCCCTGCCCACTAGAATGTGTCAGCGATCCTCCGCGTATGTGTCATCCCCGCACGTCGACGGTGCGTAAAGTTCTAGCCTTCAGTACCGCAATTGCAAGCACTGTAAGCACGTGATGCGCGATCTCAGTTTTTGCTTCTCTCTCTTCTATCGAAGGTGCGTGTCCCTCTTCCCGCCTGCTGAAATCAAGCTTAGGCGAAAATGTGGAGCCGGCGGGACACGGCGGTGGAACCGGTCTGCGCAGTGGTGAGCCCTGCCAGGCCTCGCGTCAAATCCGGGTGCTGCAGCTTAGTGGCGTAGTGGCCCCTCGGCCGGGCGGCGCGGCCTGGTGCCAAGCCCAACTGGGAATTCCAGCTCCACCGCAACTCATAACCAGCAAGTGGTTTTAGCTCTGAAGGAGATTTTCAGCCCTCAGACCTAACGGGCGGAAGAATTTGTTATCCCAACGCCTGTGAGGTGTTGGTCAGCCGGGTCGAAGCCCGTGCAGCTGTCACGCTCTTAGTTGAGGACGTCGCGGCTCATACAGGAGATGATGCAGTTGGCTGGCGCGCGTGAGCCACACAGGGATCGACTGCTCGCGCAATCAATTACTGCAGGATACGCTGCTGTTTGCGTCGGGAGTCGCCCAGCACCCAGCCCCTGGTCCTGAATCTCTGGCCGCCAAACTACGACGCCATCTGCCGGCACGGGATTAGCCCCGTGCTCGGTAGTCCGGCCTCTCGATGCCCATGAATTTTCTGATAGTCCGCGCTAGTGCCCGTATCCAGGAGTGTCACCGGACTCGGATATTGCACCAGCGTAGTCGCATCCCACTTTTCTCCGTCACCTCCACCAGCACGTCGAATCCCAGCGGATTGATGCGTTACGGCGAGCGAATGTATCTGTGGAGATCCTCCACCTCGGACTGGACCTCTTCGAGACGCTGCTTGACGACATCGCCGATGCTAACGATCCCACAGAGTGCTCCTTTCTGAACTACCGGCAGGTGTCGGATGCGCTGGAACGTCATGACATTCATCAGATCAACCAGCCGATCCTCGAGGAGGCAAGTCTTGACCTCACGGGTCATCAATTGATCGACGGGAAGTGCTAACAATGCTCCGGCGTG
Organism: Deltaproteobacteria bacterium; assembly: GCA_019237115.1. GTDB lineage: Bacteria > Desulfobacterota > Binatia > Binatales > Binataceae > JAFAHS01. The sequence continues at coordinate 11,639 of JAFAHS010000227.1, read as the reverse complement.
TTCCGACATGCCGCGGATGATGTCGCGCTCGGAGACTATCCCGACGATTCGACCCTGCTCGTCGACGACAGGCGCAGCCCCGATCCGATTTTTCGCGAGCAGTTGGACGGCTGCTGCGACGGTTTGTTGCGGCATGAGGGTGACGACACGATCACCCTTGTGCCTCAGGACATCAGAAACCTTTGCTTCCATGTTTCGACCTCGCGACTCGCAAATCTCCCCTCTGGAGTAGCCAGTCACACCGGCTTAATAACTATAGAGCTCTACATTCGGTACGTCGAAAATGATTTTTGTGCAAGGAACCCTCCCACATGTCGGCACAAGAAATCGGAAGTATCCGTGCTCTAACGCATAGATCGCTCTTTGCATAAGACGCCCAATGCTGAATCGAGATCGTCCGGCGCATGTCAACATGTTCTCGCGAAATGAATCATAAGATTTTGTAGATTGCGGGTTGCGGGGTTCCCGCCTCTAGCCAGAGGTCGAGCCCCGCCCCGCGACATGAGTGGGTAAGCCACACAAACGGTAATATCAATTTCCTTTTCTTAACCTCCGGATCCCAGCCAAGTGTGCCTTGCATCTCACGTTCCAGTACTGCGTGCGCTTCGGCTTCGGTGCGACGGTGTTCGCGCTTGAGGTGCTCGATGATCTCGGTTTCTGCGGCTGCAGAACAGAGAGGACATAGCCTCTGGTCGAACTTTGGGACTTTCACGTTCTAAATCTCGAAAGCCCGTGCTTGTCGCAGACGGTCGCGGACGATCGAGCGCAACCCTTTAGCCGCCATTGAAATTGCCGATCGTGTTCGACGCCGAAGCAATGTCGCCGCGGCCGTCCGTAACCATGGAAGAGGAAACAACACCTAGACCCGCCGGCTCATTCCCGGAGCCATCCGATTGCTCGGGGCGCCGCAATAGGGACACTGGTGGATGAGTAGGTCGGTCGATACCCTTGCTCTCGATTTTCCGAAGCTCAACATACCTCATCGCTGTGGTGGTCATGCCCACCAGAACTGGCGCGTTGTCCACTCCGATGGCCCGTCTACATTCGAACTTCACCGCGACACGAATTTGCCCTTGGACGGTTCGCAAGCCCTCAACCGTGCCGGGCCACCAACGGCCCCGACCGAGCCGCACGAACCACACCCAGATTGTCGTACCAAGCCTCAGGTCGTGTGATTCCCCCGAGTGCATCCTTCCTTCTCCTCTTGACTAGATTCCATTGGGTTATGAGCGTTTCGGGTTATTTCGAGAATTCGAGATCTTGTGAGTCGTGAAGGGTTTCTCGGCACTGGAAAGAGCGCTGAATATTTGGTCGGCGCTTGCAGCTGTCATCAAGATCTGAAGCGTCTCGGGCTGGGCACACATCTGCGGCAACTTCGCCAGCCAAGGCAGGTAAAGCTCATGAAACTTGAGGCCCAATACGAAAAAGAGATGAGTCGGGGCGCCGTCCAAAGCATCGAAATCGACGCCTCGGAGCGATCGGCCCAGCACCATAAAGGGCTTAAGGATCTGCTCTGGATGGCGGTGAAGAGTATGCAAAAAGGCGACACCGTGGCCGGTAGCGCTGGGCATCACGTTCTCGCGCTCGATCAATGCACCGACGAACCAGGTCTTGTCACGAATCAGACCTAGGCGAGCGGCGAGGGTTGCAAGCTCCTCGATCACCCCCGTCTTCGAGTCTGCCTGCAAGTCCAAGATCATCTGGCGAGGTTGAAAGCAGCTTGCGAGACTCAACAATCTGCGAGCGACAGGTGAACCGACCGCGACCTCAGGAGTTCGCGGAATAACTCCCAGAGCCTGGTCGTCCAGCCACGCGTCTAGCATTGCTTTTCGGAAGCGCCACAAATTTCCGATTCTGACACCCGGCAATGCACCTTCACCGACGAGCTTGAGAATTGTTCGCTCATTCACGTTTAGGTAAGCAGCAACCTGGCGGACTGTCATCAACTTGTCCGGGTAGTCGGCCAGTGTATCCGTAATTCGACGCAATCGGTTTGACACTTCCTTATTATTACGTAAAACTGCGTAAAACTACAATCAATGATGTGAAAATGCTCAAGAAGAAGCCCTCTGACGAACCGATCAGTTGCCTTCGACCAGGAAGGGGCTGCTCCTACTCGGAAGATGGCACCCATCGTATCTTCACCGCGAGCGAAAAGGAGCGCCTCTCCGGATTTGTCTGTCGTGACACAGAACTGAACAGAGTCGATTTTTCTAACGCGAACTTACGTGCGGCGGAGTTCCATAGGGTCTCACTGGTCGCGGCCGATTTCTCCGGTGCTGATCTGCGGTGCGCCAGTTTTGTCGGATGCGATCTTCGCGAGGCACGTTTCGAGGGCGCACTTTTCCAGTTCACCCGGTTTGACCAGAGCTGGCTTATCGGAGCGCACGGCCTTTCAGAACCGAAGCGCAAATACCTCAGGCGCCAGGGCGCGCACCTTTGGGTTTCGTGAAGCAGTGCAGCAGAGGGAATGGTCATGGAGGCCGAAACTGAAGCCGCCGGAGCGCTTGGACAGTGGACAGGTCCTTTCAGGATCCGCGATTACCTTTGCCACGTGGTCCGCGACCACAGGGCCAGACCTCCGGATTCACCCGGTCTCTATTTGCTCTCGCAGCGTAACTGGCAACGCTCACCTGCCGGGAGGACAGGTGTCTTGTACGTAGGCCAGGCGATGTACTTGCGCTACCGCGTCGGTCAGTTTCTGTCAGATCTGCTTGGCTTCACCAGCGACGATCCCGCCGAAGAGGAGGCGTACCAACATCGTGGAGGACATCAGATGTGGCACCGCTACTGCGTCGGGCGGCGTATAGAGCCTGCCGATCTATACCTGGCGTGGTGCGCGCTAGCCGAGTGTCTGGATTGTGCCGAAGCGAAGCTGCTCGAGTCGCTGCCGACAAAGTGGAAGCCGTCCACACTGCGAACCTGCAGCCATCATCACGCGGTGCCTGATCTACCAACCAGTCGTCTTGTTCCAGTCATCGCGCGCACTTGTTTCAGCGCCAAAAATGGTCGGAGATCCTAGGCGGAGCGCTTTATTCCTCCTCGTGAGTAGGCTCCTCCCGAACCAAACACATTGACCAAAACTACATTCGCAGCCAGACCGTGTTAGATATGGCCCGCACAATTGTTCAATCAACTGGTAACGCAGGCGATTTGTCGGACAGCTTCGTGCGCGCGGCGAAACTGCTCATCGATGGTGGTCTCAAACTCTGCGCTGGCACAAAGCTGGTTTCACGATACGCGGTGATTGTCGTGGACCCCGCAGGTTCGGTTTGCAATCGAGTGCTTGCGGTTGGGCAACGTATCTGCCGTGCTTGACGCTTGAATTTTACAAGTGAGACTTCGCAAGTCGGAGGATTTGTTATTCAGTGCGCTTCAGATGTCCTCTCATGAGGCGACTTCAAAAGATGGAAGCGGCAGCAGCGTAACTCAGACGCTACGCAGAGCCGCCCCAGTTGCGTGAGGTTAGGGGGACAAAATCTGACCCACCGAGCGTTGTAAGGGGAGCGAAGCGTCCTCTTTATAAGAAGACACTGAGATTTTTTATAAGAAGACACTGAGATTTATCGGCGAATAAAAGGAACCGTCATGCTGGGGCCGTTGAAGCGTTCCTCATTTTAATCGCCATGATCGAACCCATCCTCTTCCTTCAAATCGCCAACGAAACGGCAAGCAAGGAAAGACAGCAAGGGCCATCGAAGCGGACATTTGAGGGATCAGTCTTAGCCTACAATTTTGATAGAGTCCTTGATATTCCTGAACTAATGTGCCACCCGATCCGGACATAGAAGCGGACAAAAGAGCGGACAAGGAAGGCACAAGCTCGAACCGGCACGAGCCCATCAGCTTGATGGAGCCGATGTTGATTTCCGAAAGCTCCCGTTTTCGGAATGGCCTGGCCGACTTTGCCGTGGAGATTGCAGCGAGGTCGGCAGGCTTCAAACGCAGTCTACCCGGAGGAATTGACGCCGCCTTGGCTGACTTGGTCCGCTCGATGAACTGCTACTACAGCAATTTGATCGAGGGCCACGATACTCACCCAATCGATATCGAGCGTGCCTTAAAGAACGACTACAGCAAGGATGTCGGGAAGCGAAGTCTACAGCTAGAGGCCAAGGCCCACATCGAGGTCCAGCGTTGGATTGACGAGGGCGCTATTCGCGGTCGCGCAGCGACAGCTGCCGCCGTATGCGAGATACATCGACGATTCTGTCGGAAGGTGCCCGATGAATTGCTATGGGTTCGAAACCCTGAGACCGGCAAAAAAATCAAAGTGGTCCCAGGCCAGCTGAGGAAGCGTGATGTCAGGGTCGGACGTCACATTCCCATTGGTCCCGGAGCCGTCCCGCGCTTCTTGGAGCGGTTCGAAGACGTATACGGACATTTGGGCAAAGCCGAAGCGATCCTAGCGACTGCCGCTGCACATCATCGCTTAGTTTGGATTCACCCTTTCATTGACGGCAACGGGAGGGTCGCTCGTCTGATGTCCCACGCTGTGTTGCTGGAAACCCTGGACACTGGGGCAATCTGGTCGGTCGCGCGTGGTTTCGCCCGCAATGTGGAAGAATGCAAGCGGAAGCTCGCCAACTGTGATCTCGAGCGACGAAATGACCTTGACGGACGGGGGCACCTCAGCGAAGCAGCACTCGCGCAGTTCACTCGGTTCTTTTTGGACACTTGCCAGGATCAGATTAGCTTTATGGAAGGGCTGGTAGATCCAGAACGCCTGAAAACGCGCATCGTCATTTGGGCTGAGGAAGAGATCCGCCTCCGCACTCTGCCAACCAAGGCTGGAAACGTGCTCGAAGCATTATTGTACCGGGGAGAGTTACAGCGCGGAGAGGTCGGCAACATATTGGGAACGACGGCCCGTCATGCCCGCCGAATCGTGGCGGCATTGACGGCTCGGAACGTTCTTGTGTCAGAAGGGCCGCGGGCGCCGTTGCGGCGAGCGTTTCCCGCCGCCGTGGCCTCGCGTTGGATGCCGGGGCTGTTTCCGGAAAAAAAAGGACCCTGACACCTACGGAAAGATTAACTGTTCAACTGGGCCTCGACTAATCACCGTTCACTTTTCCGCGGCCGCTATGTAGAGACCCGGTCTCCCAATCACTGGCGTCGGGGCAGTCGTGCACTCGACTTCCAGTGACGAGACCAGGTTCTCCAAATGGCTCCAGGGCTTGTTGAAACCTTCGAAGGTAGTCACGAAGTCTTTGGAACCCCGCCAAGTTCTCCAATTGGTGATGAGATGCCACCACGGAGTCCATTTCACGCCGATAGCGGCGATGCGTCCACCCGGCTTCAAGTCTTCGATCACGTTCCGCAACGCCGACGGAGTACGCATTATATCGTGAGTGAAGGAAAACAGCGCGGCGTCCGCCACAAAAGGTATCTCAGCGTCCTCGACTGGCGTGTTGATCAGCAGAACGTTGCTCCATCCGCAGCGCTCTACCAGCGCTCGTGCCGCGGCCAGTTGCTCTGGACTCTGCTCGATACCGATGATTGTTCCCTTGGCGCCGATTCTGTTTTCGAGCTCGGCGAAACTCCGGCCAGCTCCGCATCCTACGTCCAAGGCAGTGTCGCCAGTCGTGAGTCGAAGGCTGGCTATGCATCGTTCACTCAACTGGAGGAATTCCTCGAACCTTCTCTGCCAAACTGGACCGCCGGTTCTTCGTCGATCGTAAACCGCCCGGACGCGTTCTGATCGATACTTTTGCAATGCAGATTGCCGACTGGGCATGACACCTATCAGTGATTTCGCTGCGCGGCTGCGAAATCATTCTGCTATCGTCACAATGCTTTCAGGTGATGAATTAATTCAAGAGCCTTTTTGATTAAACTACGCAGCAAATCTATGTGATGCGTGCAAACATCTCTCGCGCCGCGCTCGTCGCGATGCGCGCTACGGAACGATGGGCTGCGAGTACGGGCCAAGAACTGACAGAACAACATTCTACGTGACTGCTCTCTGTTCGTGCAGCGATGGTTGTCAACAACTAGAAAATCATCAAATGCGAAATCTGCCTCAATGGGCGAAGCCGCTCGACAGGTCCGGAGCCGCAGTATTTTCCCCGGCGGCATCTGTTGAAATTCGCTAGTAGCGCGATACGATCTCGCCCCCCAGCTCTTCAATTCTTCCGCGAGCGTCGTCGTTGGGTATGCAGAAGGATATTTCATCCAGGCCCGCCGCTTCGAATTCCCTGATGCGTTCGATCAGGTGTTCGCGTGGCGCCGTCATGCTGAAAGCGGAAATTACCTCCGGCGTCAGGAAACGCTCTTCGCCCGGCTTGACGTAAATCGTATGCCCCTCATGGACTTTTAAATACCGGCGATCGGCGGGTACGTCGAGTTTGCCGACATATTCGTCACGATATTTTTCATAAATCGACTGCAGGGATGATGGAAGCTGCGCGGCGACCGCGGATGATTCCCAAAGCGCGTGCAGCGCCACCGCCGCCATCGGACCCATCTGGCTGAGCACGCGGGTCGACGTGAGCGATTCACCCGGCTTGAGCACGCAGGCCGCCGCAAACAGCGTGGCGGTGAAGTTCTGTAGGCGACCCGCGCGTTGGGCCGCCGATTTAACCGTGTCGAGGTTTTGCTTGAAGGCCTCCACTCCGGACGCGGGTGCCATCCAGCCGTCTCCGATCTCGCCTGCTACTTCTAGCGCCTTCGGTCCTTGCGCCGCGATGACGATCGGGATGCTCTCTTTAATATTGATGTAGCTGCGGTCAGGATGCATGAAACGAATCCAGCGCTGGCGTTTGCCCTCGCAGTAAAGCACTTCCTCGCCGCTCAAGAGCGCCCGACAGATACGCACATGCTCGCGCAGATCACCCAACCTCACCGGCGGCAGGCCCATCATGAACCGTCCGGTGAATCCGGTACCGATCCCAAGCATCGTACGTCCTGGCGCCATCTCGTTGATGGTGGCGATCGAATGCGCGGTGACCGGCGCGATACGATTGCTCGGCACCACGATCCCAGTCCCGATTTTGATGCGCTTGGTATGCTCGGCCACCAGGGTCATCGTGGCGTAGACATCGCTGTAGAGCATCTGCGAATCGTAAAACCAAGCGCTGGCGAAACCGAGGTCCTCGGCCACCGCCATGTCTTTCCACGAATCGATACGCGCTGGGCAATTAAATCCGAATCTCATGAGCGAAATTGGTAGCCGATCGGCAGCTGCGTCTCAAACGGCCTTCACGAATTCGTCAGCAGCAACCGGGTCCGCGATCCGTGGGCTTCGGTTGTGCCAGCGAATGAGGAATCGCGGTCGAGGATGCTAGTTGAATCTCTCCAGCTCGGGATAGTCATCCAGTGTGAAATTGTTGATAAGATCACCAATCAGGCGTTCGCGCGCGTAACCGTCGAGCGTATCGAGATCCCATCCCCCTGCGCGGCTGAGACTGCAGACGACTTCGGGCTCGGAGAACAGGCCGATCTCATCACCGCCCACAAAAAATGTGCGGCCATTGAGGTTGCTAGCCGCGTCGGTGCAAAGCCACACTACCAGCGGTGCGACCTGTTCTGGTCCGCTGTCAGTGGGGATGTTCCCCCGATTTCCCAGAGAATATTTGCCGAGCGCCCGGTCGAGTGATCGCGCGGTCCTGATCGTGTCAGTTGCAGTGAAATTCTGCACCGACTGAGTTACAGCTCGCGGCCGAATCGCATTACAGCGCACGCCGAAACGACCGAGCTCACGTGCGACGGCGCGGGTAAGGCCCACGACACCTTCTTTCGCGGCTGAGTAGTTTGCCATCTTGGCATGACCCAGACCGGATTCCGAGCCGGTGTTGATGATTACGCCAGCGCCCTGAGCACAGAAGATTGGGCTCGCAAACCGGATCATCGCGAATGCGCCTTTGAGATGAGTCTGTATGACCCGGTCCCAATCATATTCCGGCATCTCATAGATATTGCCCGGCCGTACATTGCCGGCGTTGTTGATCAGGATGTCGAGACGGCCGAATTCGCGGATTGCGCTGTTCACGATTCGCTCCGCTCCTTGCATCGAAGCCACACTGTCACCGTTCGCCGCCGCTTGACCACCCGCGGCATGAATTTCGGCAACTACCCGCTCCGCAATCTTGGCTTCGTCCGCGCCACCGCGATTTTCAACAAAAACGTCATTGACAACGACCTTGGCACCCTGTGCGGCCATCATCAGGGCTTCGCATCGACCGATTCCTCTGCCAGCACCTGTGACGATGGCTACTTTGCCCTCAAGACGTTTCGCGCGCTTTTGCTCGGACATAGGACTTTTCCTCCTGTGAAAATCGGCAACCTGGTGAAGCCCGGCTGCGGCGTGGTGATCCCTGCTTTGTTGAACAGGATATCGAAGCGTCCGAAGCCGCTGATGATCTCCGCAAATGCCGACTTCATCTGATCAGAGTCGCAAACGTCGGCTCGCATAAACGGCGCGCGCGTACCCTTGCTTTCATTAGCGTGACCGTCTTATCGCCCAGCTCCTGATTAAACGTCGATAATCATCAAGTTGGCGCCTTTTGGAGGCCATTATCAGCGCGGTAGTCTTGCGATTCCGGAGGCGCCACCGGTTATCACTGCCGCTTTGCCGTCCAGATCCATGTACAATCACCAATCGCCTGCCCATGTGCACGAACAGCGTGCTGAGTGGGCATGGACAAGAGGCGAAGCTACCGAAACTTGCGACGCTATGCCATGCGCGCGTGCTTAGCTACATCCAATGCGAAAAACACGTTGACCGAGGGCTTCGAACGGGCGTATGCGAAATATTCGTTGCGTGGTGCGGCCGAGTCAAAAGTAAGATGCGGGAAGCTTCAGTGAGGAGCGGAAAATCATGGCGACATTGTTCAAAGCCTCTCCCAAAGTCGACCAATTGCGAGCCAAACTGGGGCATCCCATCGTTGACGCCGATGCCCATCAGATCGAAATGGTCCCACTGTTCCTCGACTTCCTGCGCGAAGTCGGCGGAGCAAAGATGGCGCAGCGTTGGCGCGATTACGTAGCGCTGACCCGCCGCGCATTTCGCATGACGCCCGAGGAACGAAGCCAGGCCCGGCCGGGGATTCCCGTCTGGTGGCCCCTTCCAGCCGAGAACACGCTGGACCGGGCAACGTCGTCCCTGCCCAAGCTGATGCATACCCGGATGGACGAAATCGGTCTCGACTTCGCCATCGTCTATCCCAGCCTAGGTTTGTTTGTAGTGACGTTACCGGGGATGGCGGATGATGAGTTGCGCCAGGCTTCCGCCCGTGCGTTCAACAATTACAACGCCGACGTTTTTCGCGGCTTTGGGGATCGATTGACTCCGGCGGCCGTGATTCCGATGCACACCCCGGGTGAGGCCATCGCCGAATTGGAACATGCCGTAAAGACGCTCGGTCTCAAGGCCGCAGTATTCGCCGCCGACGTGTTACGCCCGGTCCCCAAGCCGGAGAAGGACCCGGCCGCCATGGCCGAGTCCTATTATTACGACTGTTTCGGCATCGACAGCCCGCACGACTATGACCCGGTCTGGCGAAAGTGCATCGAGATGCGGATAGCGCCGACATTTCATTCCGCTCCCATCGGGCGCGGCACGCGGGCCTCGATCAGTCGCCACCAATACAACCAACTTGGTGGCTTTGCAGAAGGAGGGGAGGCTGTATCCAAGTCCCTGTTTTTCGGTGGCGTAACTCGCCGTTTTCCTGACCTGCGCTTCGGATTTCTTGAGGGCGGCGCCGGCTGGGGGATAGCGCTCTATGCGCGGCTGGTGGAGCACTGGAAGAAGCGCAATTACGGGGCGATGCAGCGCCTTGATCCCGGGCGCATTGATACCGCCCTGTTCGGCCGGCTGATCGATGAATTCGGGCACGAACGCTTGAAGCCGCACCGCGATCAGATCGTAAAGAACGTGATCTTCGGTGATCGCATGGAGGAATTGGACGACTGGCGTGATTGCAAAATCACACGCGCCGAGCAAATCCACGATCTTTTCGTGCCCAACTTCTTCTTTGGCTGCGAGGGCGACGACCGCTCAGCCGCGGCCGCGTTCGATCGCAGGATGAACCCTCATGGCGCAGCGTTGAACCCAATGTTTGGTTCCGACATCGGTCATTTCGATGTAGAAGACATGCGTGGAATTCTGCAGGAGGCGCACGAATTGGTTGATTGGGGCCTCATGAGCGCGGAGGACTTTCGGCGCTTCTCCCTCGAGAACGTTGTCCGGTTACATGGTGGAATGAATAACAATTTCTTCAAGGGCACCAGGGTGGAAACAGAGGCAGAAAAGATTTTGGCCACCGAGAAGGCCTATAATCGCGCCGAGGATCCGGCACCCGCGCACAGCTTACGATGACCAGAGCCCGAGCTCGCGCCGGTCTTTTTTGGCGAAACGCAGCGTCCCACTAAATCGTCTACTTTGACTCCAATTTTCACTTTTCGAATAGGACGCCCGCGTGGAGGAAATCATGGGAAAACTCGAGAACCGGATCACACTAATCACGGGGGGCGCTTCGGGGATCGGAGAAGCGACGGCGAAATTATTCGCTGCTGAGCGCGCGCGGGTGATTATCGCCGATATCGACGAGAAGAACGGCCAGCGTGTTGCCAACGAGATCGGTGTCGCCGCCGCTTTTCGCAAGACCGATGTGAGCGATCCAACGCAGGTCGAGGCGATGGTGAAGTTTGCGGTAGAAGGCTACGGACGGCTGGACGTCCTCTTTAATAACGCTTTTGTCACGCGGATGGGACCGGTGGGCAAGCTGAGCATCGAGGACTGGAACACGACAATTACGATTGTGCTCTCCGCGGTCTTTTATGGGATGCGCTTTGCCTTGCCCCAGATGGTCACGCAGGGCGGTGGGGTAATCGTCAACACCGCTTCGATTTCAGGTTTGGCCGGGGACTATGGAGCCGGAGCCTACAACGCGGCCAAGGCAGGGGTGGTGAACCTCACGCGCACGGCGGCGATTGAATACGCGCGTAAGAATATCCGCGTGAACTGCGTCTGTCCTGGAATGATCGAGACCCCCGCTGTGCTCAACGGTTTGATCGCGCGGTCGCGCGATCCTGCGAAGCTCCGCAAGCTCAACGAGGAGTGCCATCCCATCGGGCGCATGGGCCAGCCCGAGGAGATTGCCAAGGTCGTATTGTTCCTGGCCTCGGACGATGCCTCGTTCGTGACGGGGAGCGCCTATGTAGCCGATGGCGGCGTTACCGCACACACCGGTCTGACAGGGCACCCGTTACGCTAGTCAGGGTCCTTGGGTTAATCTCTGCAGGGGGCGGTTTGAGCGTCGCTTCGAGTGATCCCCGACCATTTCGCAAGCTATTCAAGTCGGGCGCAAGCCTGCATCGTCTGATTCGCGCTAGATGCACAGGTGATGGGCGCCTCCCTCAGCTGCTAGCAGAGGCCTGTCAGAGCGCGCAAAGATTAATCTTGAGTGGATGGGAAGGAGTACACCGTGAACGCGCAGCATTGCCTAGACCTGGATTTTGTCCGCGCTCAGTTTCCCGCCTTTGCCGAGCCTTCTCTCCAAGGGCAGGCATTCTTCGAGAACGCCGGCGGCTCGTACGCCTGCGCCCAGGTCATCGGCCTGCTGAACGAGTACTACCGCCGGCTCAAGGTGCAGCCGTACTACAGCTACCCGGCCGCGACTGAGGCCGGTCAATGGATG
>JAFAHS010000225.1 GCA_019237115.1 Deltaproteobacteria bacterium | reverse complement strand
CATCCGTCGGATCAACCCTCGCTCGATGGTGAAACGATGCCCAACGTGGTCATCGGCTAGCACAGTTCCCGCCAAGTCGCGCACGACCTGATGCACTTCCACTAAGACTCGCCCGGCATCCTCCTGGTGGAAGGCGACCGGCTCCACGTGGGGGTCGATCTCGCTCCATTGTTCAGTCCAATAAGCGCGGATTGCTTCCGGCCCTTGGACGAAGCCGCCTTTGAAAGCTCGCGGCCACTCGACATCAGGACTCATGAGGATGAGCGCGGCGTCAATGTCTCGCGCGTTGAACGCCGCATAAGCGGCGCGGAGCAGTTCGGTTTCTGGTGCAGGTTGGTTTAGCATAAAGAGGAAACGGTTTTAGCGGGGTGAAGCATCCACATTTTGAATTTCCAGGTGCGTGATCAGCCCATTTCTGAAGCGATGGACATGGTCAAATGTGCCTTCTGAAATCCTGGTGCCGTCGAGGGCCCGGACTACTTGGCTGATGCGTACGACGCTTCGGTCCGGCGCAACGTGCGTGATCTTGACTGGCTCATCGTGGGTCCGCGTCACCTCCCATTGGCGCGTCCAGTACTCCTGCAGCGCGGCTTTGCCGTGCAGTCGCGCGCTGCCATTCGGCCAATCTACATCTTCGCTCACCAGGGCGAGCAGCGCTTCGCTATCTTGCCGATTGTATGCCGCATAAGCTGTCAGCAGCCGTTCTTCGTTCGTCGGTGTCTCGGTGGCCGGAATGCCGGTTTTCATGGTCGTGGACGCAGGCAACCACGTGCGGTATTTTTTCGCAAGAAGGCACCTCAAAGTAAAATACTCACCTCAAGGATACTACGCATGGCACATCCTTCCCCCGTTCGCCGCCGTCGTCAGAACCCGCCGATGCCCCCACAGCCCGCCGCGGACCGTGCGTCTGTTCACCCGGAAATTTCATCCGGTAACCATCAATCGGAGAAGTGGCCGCGCTTCGAGGTTTGCATCGACGGACGTTGCCCTATCGAAGACACCCTCAACGTGATCGCGGGCCGGTGGAAAATCTTGATCCTTTGGTGGCTCCAGGACGACAAGATGCGTTTTAGCGAGCTGCGCCGGCACATCCCGACAATCACTCAGAAGATGCTTACCCAGCAGTTGCGCCAGATGGAAGAAGAAGGCTTAGTGCACCGGCAGGTTTTCGCGCAAGTGCCGCCCAAGGTCATCTATACCTTGACCGAGCGGGGCCAGAGACTGCGCCCCGTGCTCCGCAGCCTCTATGAGTGGTCGCGGGATCATCCGCGGCAGGCATAACCTTGTTTACCTTTTTCATGCGGTCACCGGGATGAAAGAACAGCTTAGGGAACTCCTGATTGCTCCAAGGTTTGTTCCTTTCCAGGTGCGATTGAACGATGGCTCAGTCTATGAAGTTCCTTCCAAAGAACATGCCTGGTTCGGCACCGGTCGTTCGGGATTGCTGTTCGTGGAAGGTGATACTGGCGCGGCCTCGGTAATCCAGATTCGCAATATCGTTGCGGTAGAGACCTCGGGAAGCGCGGAGTGATGCGGGGCGTACCAATGGGCCCACCCGCTGGAGCGGGTCTCGAACTGTATCCGAGGCTCACTGGCGGGGCGTCGTATTCCGGGTTGCCATGCCGAGCGCTCTGCGACCTAAGAGTGAGCCCGAAGTTTTTTTCTGTGCCACAACGGCGACGCCCTGAGAAACCGTACCACGCCGCTTGAGGTTGCACGTTTAGCTGTCCGATCACGCGATCAAGGGAGCCGCACCTAACGCGGGGTTGGGACGCAAAACGCCGTGTGACGAACAACGCCGGCGGTAATGGAACGCGGAATGCGGCTCCCCTCCGTCGTCGGGGTGGCCAGATTCGAGGACAGCTTGTCCGCCGTAGCCTCAGCTCCAAGCACAGAATCGGCCTCGCAAGCGAGGCAGCGCTCCACAACACGGTGGCGAAGGAGGAAGCCCGTTGCGCGGTCAGGCGACCTCGTTTATCAGTTCCCCAAGAGGGGCGGCGGTGATTTTAACGACATCCCCGGGCAACAAAGTAAAATCGTTTGGCGGAACGATACCGGTACCGGTTAATAGAAAGGCGCCGGCTGGGAAACTGAGTTCCCGATAAAGGTATTCGACCAAGACATCCAGTTCGCGATGGATTCGTCGTAAGGGAACCTGACCTTGGAAAATCGTTTGGCCGCCGCGTTCAATCAGCAAGGTAATCTCTGTGTTCAGATCCAGGGATTCTTCCGTTACCAAGAAAGCGGGACCTAGTGAGCAGCTGCCGTCGTAGACTTTCGCTTGAGGCAGATAGAGCGGATTCTCGCCTTCGATATCGCGGGAAGAGACATCATTGCCGAGCGTGTAACCGATGATTTTTGCGTCCCGATTAATGACCAGGACGAGTTCCGGTTCGGGCACACTCCAACGCGCGTCGCGCCGAACACGGATTTTACCGTACGGAGCCACGACTCTCCAGCCAGCCGCTTTAAAGAAAAGCTCCGGGCGTTCGGCGTCGTACACCCGAGAATAAAACACAGCGGCCCCACTTTCGTTCGCTTCTTCGCGACGGCCTTCCCGGCTCCGTTCATAGGTGACACCAGCCGCCCAAACCTCCTGAGCTCCGACCGGAGGTAGCAATTCTTCCGGCGAGGGTGGCCGCACGGTTTTGGCATCCGCCTTCAGATCCGAAAGAT
>JAFAHS010000135.1 GCA_019237115.1 Deltaproteobacteria bacterium | reverse complement strand
CATCGCTCGACCTGGGCATTCGAGGTCACACTGCGACCATGGGTAGAAAGATGGTGACAGGTGCTTGCGACGGCGAGCAGGCCTTCGCCCCTAAACCAAAATAGAAGTGGCCAAGCACCCTCTCCCGCAACCGCCGCGATGATGCTAGCGTCAGGCGTCAACGGGCCGGCGGTTACCGGCCATCGAGCTCTATTTTCGGTTTACGAGGCCTCATGTCCCTCCAGCGCATGTTCGTGTCGGCAATCCTCCTCGTACTCGCCGCGGTGCCGTTGGCTTCCCAGCCCACTCAGGCCGCCGGCGAGATCACCACACCCAGTGGCCTGCGCATCATCGAGGTCACGCCAGGCACCGGTCCGGTGCCGCACGCGGGCCAGACGGTGACGGTCAATTACACCGGCTGGCTGTTCGTCGACGGCAAGAAGGGCAAGAAGTTCGACAGCTCGCTCGACAGGGGCGAGCCGTTTTCCTTCACGCTCGGCCAGGGTCAGGTCATCAAGGGCTGGGACGAAGGCCTTGCCACGATGCATGTCGGCGGCAAGCGTATGCTGATCATTCCGCCGGACCTGGGCTACGGCGCGAGCGGTGCCGGTGGCGATATCCCGCCGGGCGCCACGCTGATCTTCGACGTCGAGCTGCTCGGGGTGAAGTAGCTACCGCTCGGCCGCCGTGGGAGTAAGGGACGGCCCCCTCGCCAACGACCTCTTGACCGATATCTTTGCGGCTCGGACCCGAGCAATTGCCACGGGAAAGTTCCAAGACCTCAAGCTCGGCGTTCGGCCTGTTTTGCCCAAATGCATCAATCTGCCGCGCCTATCTCACCCAATAGCGGGCGTGCCGAGGCGGCACCGGTCGGACTCTCCTCCGCTCGCCGCATCGATAGATATGAATTCGTTGTGATCCATAACAAAGGCGCGACCCCGAGAAAGATAAATACGATGTCGCCGGGCAACCGTGCCCACTCGACCAGGCGGACTGCCGTCGTTCCCAGGTATTCATGTCCTCGGGCATGCCAATACCCGTTTTGCAAAACGTCGTACAACTGCATCACACCCCCGGGAAACAGGTTGAAGGTGATCATCGATGCCAGCCCCAGATTAAGTCCCCAGAATGAGACCCGTACCCATTTCTCGATACTCGCCCAACTCTCATCGGCGACCACTTCGCGGCACGCGAAGACCAGCAGCGCGACGCTGAGCAGGCCGAACACCCCCATGAATGACGCATGTCCGTGGTTGGGCGTGAGAATGGTTCCGACCTCGAAATAGCTCACGATTGGCATGTTGATCAGAAAGCCGAAGACGCCGGCGCCAAGGAAGTTCCAGAACCCCACCGCCATCAGGAAGTAGAAGGTCCACTGATGCGAGATCGTAGTGCGCTGGCCACCGGTATCGGTATCGCCCTCGCTGACACGAATGAAATCCCATGCGTCGAGGGTGAGTAAAACCAGGGGCACCACTTCTAGCGCGGAGAAACTCGCTCCGATGGCCATCGTCATGCTCGACTGCCCGGTGAAGTACCAATGATGGGCGGTACCGAGAATGCCGCCCATCAGGTACAGAATCGCATCGAGATAAATAACGCGTTTGGCGGTGTTAACGGTGACTGCCCCGAGCCGATAGAACAGCACGGCTACTACCACGGTCACAAAGAGCTCAAAGAAGTCTTCCACCCACAGATGAATGATCCAGAAGCTCCAATGGTCGACGATCGCGAAATTGGTGGCGCTGCTATAAAAAAAGGCAGGCAGGTAGAACACCGGAATCGCTAGCCCTGAGAGAAAAAACAGCACCGAGAGTTCGCCGTACTCGGGATTGCTAAAGGACGGTTGCACCGCTCGAAGCAGGAGCAGCACCCAGATCACGAGTCCGGCGGCCAGGCCTATCTGCCAGGCCTTGCCGAGATCGAGGTATTCCCAGCCCTGGTTGCCGAACCATTCCCACAACCGGCCCAGCATCTGTCGAATACCGAGCCATTCGCCAAGCAGGCTGCCTCCAACTACGACGATCAGTGCGACAAAGAGCAGGTTCACGCCGAATGACTGACAGGCTGGATCGCGTCCCCCGAGCGATGGAGCGATAAACAACACTCCGGCTAAAAAAGCAGTGGCGATCCACAG
Organism: Deltaproteobacteria bacterium; assembly: GCA_019237115.1. Taxonomy (GTDB): domain Bacteria; phylum Desulfobacterota; class Binatia; order Binatales; family Binataceae; genus JAFAHS01. The sequence continues at coordinate 1,591 of JAFAHS010000135.1, read as the reverse complement.
GATCGCGAGCTGCAGATGCCAGGTGCGGAGAAGTTGACTTGGGAAGACGCGCGAAATGTCGATCCCGTAGAAACTTGCGGCGTCGGCCCTGAAGTGCGCGACTCCGCCGCCGACCAGGACCTGCGTCAGGAAGAGCAGGCTGACGACGATAAAGTACTTCAGCGTCGCACGCTGGCTCGCCGTCGGACGATGCGGCAGCATCGCGGGTCGTCGCTGCGCATCGCGCTGCCATCCGAGGAAGTCGAAGCGGCCGAACGCAAAGAGCACTGCCGCGATTCCACCAAGCAGCATCAGGAGGCTCATTGCGCTCCAGAAAACCGCATCCGAAGTTGGGACATTCCCCGCAAGGGGGTCGTACGGAAAATTATTCGTGTATGAGTAGGGCTTCCCCGGGCGCCGGGCAGCGCTGGCCCAGGCGGCCCACGCAAAGAAAGCCGTCAACTTCCGCAGCTGGTCGGAATTCTCGATGACACCAGCGTTAAGGCCGCCGTTGTGAGCGGGAGTCGAGAACTAGTCACGCCACTTCTGCTGCTGGGCGCCAAAGGAATCCGCTTCAGCTTGAGTGAAGGTCAGGGTACCTGACGGGGATTCGTAACGATTTTCCTTGAGCGTGTGTGCCACCGCAGCGTCGAGCGAACCGGCATCGTTTTGCAGACTGGTGCCGCGGTTCTGATTCATCGAGGCTGAGAGCGAGCGACGGACATCGAGAGCCTGCGTGTGGAGATATTCGGCTGAAAAATCGGGGCCGAGATAAGCGCCATGGCCCCAGATGGTGCCGTTCTCCATAAGGCCGTGGCTCAGAAAGATTTGCTGTCCTGCGATGACGTCCTGCCCGGTGAACGGGGTACCGCCCGTGGGATCCACGACCCGCGCTGGAATCGGCGGCGCATCGCGGTAGGTGCGGGCGGCCAAGTAACCGAGAGTCGCGAAGCCCGCCGCCATCAACAGCATCAGGGCTCGTCTCCACCACGGAGATAGCTGTGTATCCATTCGTTATTCTACTCGTGCCGATGCGGCTGCCTTCTGTGGCGAGATGAGAGTATCGGTTTGCCCTTCGAAGAGCGAAGTTGGTTTGCTGGAGCGATGTCCGTAGAGTCGGTTTGCTGGAGTTATATCCGTAGAGGGGTCCCTTCGATCCACCTGTCTTAGTTTCCAGCCTCGCTTGAAATCAAGTGCAGCTCAATGCTGTCGGCCGCTTGAAGTCGGAGTTCGTGACTCCCGCGTCCGACCAAGCACATCCGCACGGCGCGGTGGGACGGCGACGCTGTCCTCTTGAGTGCGACCCCCGCCATTGGCTCCACCCAAAACAGCGAGTTGAGCGACGGGAGTCAGGGGGAAGCGCAATACCTGGCCAGAACAGTAACCGAAAATAAAGGAGGCCATGCGAACAAGTCCGGGCGCCTTGGACAGTTTGCCAATGGTGGTAAAAAAATTCCCAGCGTCTTTCGTCCTTTCCCACCTAGACGATTCGAACGTACTGATTTCTGGTGCGTGCCTCTATTGGCACGCGGCTTGCGTAAATTGCCGCTTTCGAAGATATCGGAGATGGTTCGGGAAGGACTCAGGGGAATCTCAATGCCCACATTCTAAA
>JAFAHS010000289.1 GCA_019237115.1 Deltaproteobacteria bacterium | reverse complement strand
CTTCCCGGACACCAACGCACTTGGCCAAGGGGAAAATCCGCAATGGCTCTATACTGTACGGTTCAACGCGCGTGATCTCTGGGGCCCTGACGCAGATCCAAACCTTAGCGTATCGGTGGACGCATGGGAGCCATACCTGGAGCCGGCCGAGCAAGTTCCCTAAAGCATATTTTGCGTCTTCTACGGACCCGTCTGCGCTGTAAAGGATGACCGCTGCTGACACGAACGCGACCAAGAGGCACGTGTGCTCTAACGACCGCTTTCGGGGGCAATGGCGGACCAGATGTACTCACATCGAGTGTTCTTCGCTGCGTGACCCCTTGCAGTCGTCGGCGAGGTCGGCTTTGGGTCTTCTGCTACAACGTAAGTTCGACCATTTTTCGATCGAACGGGCTCATCGTGGCGTCGCCAAGCTAACAACGCGCGAGAAACCGCACGCTTGAGCCAATAGCTCCTGTGACAGAACCAAAACGACGCTTCCGTCCCCGTCGAACGGACCGCTCAAGCTGCGGTTCCATGCCGCGTGAATTCAGAGGCATGCAGCTTGACGAAGTCGTACATGCTGATTGGCTTCTGGCCTGTGAGCTTGAACAGGTCGTCGGTCATACGGTCGTAGCGGCCTTGCTTGTTCATCTCCGTCATCACGGAGAGGTGCTTGACGATGTGCGCCGGCACGCCCGCCCCCAGAAGCTTTTCGCTCCAGCCGGAGAGTGGTACGTCGCGATAGCGGATTGTCCGACCCAGCGCCTCGGAGAACACGCGCGCGTAGTGCTCCAAATCGGCCGATTCAAAACCGGTTAGATTGTAGATCTGGCCGATGTGCGGCGTGGGATTCTCAAGGACGACCGATACGGCGCGCGCCACGTCCACAGCCGAGATCGGCGAGGTTTTGCCGCCGCCCATTGGCAGCGCCAGTTCGTCGGCGTCGCGCACGCCCGGGGCAGCGAAAAGCCAGAAGAACCCTTCGAGGAAAACCGTGGGCCGCATGGTGACGACCGGGAGACCCGACCAGGACAAAGTCTGTTCCGCCAGCCACTGCAGCTTGTGCTGCGGGCTGTCGGTGCTCTCGGTGATGCTCATCTGCGTAACGGTCATCTGAGACATGTTCACGAAAACTTCGACGCCGTGGTGGCGCGCCACGGCGGCGGTGTTGACCGTGGCCGTCAGGTAATCGGACGAAACCGACATGCCGAAATAGACACGCACGCAACCTTCGATCGCGCGGTGCATCGCGGAGAGGTCGGTCAGGTCGCCTTGCATGACCTCGGCGCCGAGCTGGCGCAGGGCCTCGGCGCGTTCATCCTCCCGGCGCACCAAGGCTCGCACGTTGTGCCCTTTGGCGAGCAGCATTTCGGTGACATGGCGGCCGATGGAACCGACAGCGCCAGCCGCGCCGGTCACCAGGATCGGGCTAGCATGTGACGATTGCGTAGTCATTTCAATTGCCTCTGGAGGAGTTCAGATTGCGGGACGGTTGCCGCGGTTATCAGGACCCCGACGGGGCTGCATTTCACCTGGTCGGGGTTTATGTGCGTCGGATACTCAAGAGTGAAAAGGTCGCCGATCTGCCGGTCCAGCAATCCATGAAAGTTGCTTTAACACTCAATCTCAAGACCGCGAAGACGCTCGGAATCACATTCGCTAAGGCGCTGCAGAAGCGTGCCGAGTAAGTCCGCGAATGTCGCCTATTGGCAGCACTCAACGGCCGTGGCGACAATCATCAAATATGTCCGCTGTTGAAGATAAACCGGCCGTGCCATCTCGCTGCCGTGACTTCTCAATTTGACCCGAAGGAGACGTTTGGGTGTGCAGTCCATGTCGTACGGGTCCGACCTTGCGAGCCAGTTCCGCTCGGCGGCCCAATACGTCGATCGCATTCTCAAAGGCGAGAAGCCGGCCGATCTGCCGGTGCAGGCGCCGACGAAATACGAACTGGTAATCAACCTCAAGACCGCGAGGGCGCTCGGCATCAAATTCTCCGACGATTTGCTCTCGATCGCCAACGAGGTGATTGAGTGAGTGCGCCAGCCGCAAGCTGGTGCGATCCAGCCGGTGGAAGTCCGGCCCAAGTAAGGAGTAGCGTCCGCTTGGTAGCGAGTGTTGCGCGGCCACTGGCGACAGTGGTCGCGAAGCGTACACAGCGATTGCATGGGGTGTGAGATTGAGCCACGAAAGATCAGACATCGCAGGGGCCGAGGGTTTTCATTCGCTCGAAGGCAACATGTGCGGCACCGCTATGCGAGGT
>JAFAHS010000110.1 GCA_019237115.1 Deltaproteobacteria bacterium | reverse complement strand
CAAGTCGGTAATCAGATCACGTGGACTAATATCCAATTCTACCACAACCCAAGATACGATCGAGACGCCCCTACTAAAATACAGTGGTATAACACTATCGCCGACACTATGGGTGGAGGACAGCAACTCTTGGTTGGCGCCCTTCTTGAGCCAGGGGCAGACGGCTACCTCCCCGTGGACCAAATGATCAACGACGTTATCAATCCACTGCAAAGCAGCTATGGCACTCAGTTTGGTGGCGTGATGGCTTGGGAGTGGTCGCTTGATGTGAATTGGGCGTGGAGCAATGCGATTGCACCTTCCGCAAGCCCAGCCAAAACTCGCCGCCATCGTGGGAGTTGGAAGGTTAACGATCCGCTCGTCGCAAATATAATCAGAACAAAGCTTGGGAGTCAGAGGAGACCCCGTGTTCGTGTGTCGCGTTGAAGGGCGATTCATTGCGAAAGCAGCGATGAAGGCTTCCGGTCACCGACCGCAGGTCGTATGGCACACCACACAGTCGCTTCGGGCTCGAGCCGAAGAAGCTCGACGTCGTCCTGATGCGCCCCCACCTGTTCGCTACCTGCAAGCTCCGGAGCGATTGCGCGCAGCGCACGGCCGGCGAGCCCTGCATGCAGTTAGGCTTGCACCACCATCGCGTAGACAGGCAGCTGCGGCGGGCGAGTGGCGCACGATGTTGCCGCATAGCATGGCGGGTGGCGTACTGGGCTCAGCCTTTTACAAGGAAAAAGTGATTGGTTGAGCAATGCGCACGTGAAAAAGGAGTGAATGCGATGGTGAAGCACAGAGCCGGGACACGGGAAGAGTGGCTGGCAGCGCGGCTCGAACTACTGGAAGCGGAAAAAGCGCACACGCGGCGCGGTGACGAGCTGGCACTGCATCGGCAGGAATTGCCGTGGGTGCGGATCGACAAGCAGTATCGCTTCGAGACCGACGACGGTAGCGCGTCGCTGGCGGACCTTTTCCGAGGGCGCTCGCAGCTTCTCCTCTACCACTTCATGTTCGGTCCCGACTACACGGCGGGATGTCCGTCATGCTCCTCGATCGCGGACGGGTTCAACGGATTCGTTGCCCACCTCGCTAACCATGATGTGATGCTCTGGTCGGTTTCGCGCGCGCCACTTAACACGCTGCAGGCGTTCAAGCGGCGGATGGGCTGGACGTTTCCCTGGGCGTCGTCCCTAAGCAGCGACTTCAATGCCGATTTTGACGTCCATGTCACCGAGGAGCAACAGCGCGCCGGCGGTATCCCATACAACTACCAACGACCCGGCGAGGTGCCTAAAAAATCCCCGGGCATCACACGCGACGGGCCCTCCAAGGGCGCTGCCCAGACCGGCACCGACGTGCCAACCTACGCGCGCGAAAGGCCGGGCATGAGCGCATTCGCGCTCGAGGACGGCATTGTGTATCACACCTACTCCACATATGCGCGCGGACTGGACGGCCTGTGGGGAATGTACCAGTGGCTGGACCGCGCCCCTAAGGGCCGCAACGAGTTGGCCGGTTACTGGCTGCGCCACCACGACAAGTATGCGGAGTGATCGCGAGACAGGTTGCAAGTGTCCCGCTCTGTCCTCAATTAGCTACCCTGGTAGCGACTGGCGACGGTCTTGCCAATCGAATCGTCAGAGCATCCGTGGTTGTGTTCGGAGGCTGCCCGTAAACAAACATATCTTCGAAGAATCTAAACCCTGTGGAGCTTGAGCAAATTGGTGGCACCGGATTTGCCGATAGGCTGGCCAGCGACGATAACAACCCCGTCTCCAGGCCGAAGCAAACCCCGACTTGACAGTGTGCGTTCGACGACTGCGAGCATCTGGTCGGTCGAGCTTAGGACACCGCTAAACACTGGATGAACGCCGTAGCTGAACAAGAGTTGGCGAGCCACCTCCGGCGAGGGAGTGAAAGCGTAAATGGGAACAGATGGGCGAAATCGAGATACCAATCGAGCCGTTTCACCGGTCGTCGTGAACACGGCAATTGCGGCAACGCCTGCGGTATGGCTCGCCCGAAACGCTGCAGCAGCGATTACTTCCGGATAGCTTGCAGAGAAATCAACCCCCAAATCCTTATACGTTCGAAATTGTCGATTCGACTCCGTTTCAAGAACGATGCTGGCCATCATTCTGGCTGCCTCGACAGGAAATTTGCCCACCGAGGTCTCGCCTGAGAGCATCACGGCGTCGGTTCCATCGTATATGGCGTTGGCTATGTCACTGGCTTCCGCTCTGGTTGGGAAGGGATTTTCGATCATGGACTCTAGCATTTGAGTCGCGGTGATAACGACTTTCCCCTTCTGTCGAGCCCGCTCGATGATCGATTTTTGCAGGAATGGAACCTTCTCAGGCGCCATCTCAACCCCGAGGTCCCCGCGGGCCACCATTATACCGTCAGACTCCGCCAAAATAGCGTCCAGATTCTCCCAACCCTCCGGCTTTTCAATTTTGGAGATGATGCGTGTGGTGACATCCTTTTCTTGCAACACCCTGCGTAAACGTAAAACTTCTTCCGCGTCGCGCACGAACGAAAGAGCAATGAAGTCGAGTCCCTGCTCAAGGCCCAAGGCCAAATCCACGAGGTCTTTTTCGGTGAGCGAAGGTGTAGTGACCTTTATACCTGGCAGGTTGATGCCCTTACGGTCCGTGACGGGACCCCCGGTCACGACGTTGCACCTGACTGACTCGTCATCAGAGTCGAGCACTTCTAAGCGAACTCGGCCGTCTGCTAGTAAAACGAAATCTCCACGCTTAACGTCTCTCGCAAAATCGCCGTAGTCCGTAGAAGCACGCTGTTCGTTTCCCAAAATGTTCTTGACAGTGATTGTGAACGTCGATCCCGTCGCCAAGTCACATCCGCCACCCTCAAATCTGCCCAGACGAATCTTTGGACCTTGAAGATCAAGAAAGATCGCGACATCCAGCTCCATTGAGGCAGCCGCTTGACGGACCTGGCGGATGTTGGACGTGTGTTCCGCCCATGTGCCGTGTGAAGCGTTAAGGCGAAAGACACGGACCTCAGACTCCAAAAGACCGCGAAGGCATTCCGAAGAGCTGGAGGCAGGGCCGAGAGTCGCGATAATTTTGGTGTTCAACATGTATCGCTAAATTCAGGCTATCCTGACGGGAATAGGGGAGATATCTACAGTTGTGAGGGAGAGAAGCGATCGCGAGAATCCTTGTGGGAAAGGGTCTTCATCGCTCGTTCTCCACGCGCTTCCCCGGCTGCGCTCCCTTTTCAAGCTGGACGGCGCAGGTTCGACCCAGGTCGCCCGCTCCGCCCTTTCTCACAACAAAACTAAGGCTTCAGCTCCCGCCAGCCATCTCGGACCGGCAGTGCTCGGCCGCTGCCTCCACCGTCGTGCCCTTGAAAAAGTCAGGGTTGTTCGCAGTCCAGAACGAGATCGCATTTTCGAACAACAACGCGCGCAGTGACTTTTCGTCAATCACTCCGTGTTCAACGAGTTCATAAACTTCTTCCGTTATTTCGGACATGTCCGACACGTCCCAATGCCCGATGTCGGATCCGTAGAGCGGTTTAAGTTTGGCATCGAAAGGAATCCCGCGAGAATTGAATGCCATTGCATTGAGCGGGTCGTCGCCTTCACACCCGAAGTAAAATTTCTCCACAAAAATATTCCGGATGTCCTCGGCTGACTGGATACCGCTCCTTTCGAACTCATCAATCGGCATGTCTGTGGAAAGACTCTTGCTTGGAGCGAAGTCCTGAAGAGTTGCGAGTTCGCCGTCGATCTGACGCCGGGCATAACGCGAAACCAAGCTGGCGAATAGACTCTGGTCGATACGCGCAGGATTCAGAAACTCTCGCATCGCCTTGCCGTTGCGCTTGTGCCAATGACTGATCAAGTCGCAGTAACACATCACCCCCCAGGCTACTCCCCCTTCCAGAAACCCGAACCGCAGTTTTGGGAAACGCATCGGGACTCCGCCCATCAGCAGACCCTTGCAGATGGCCTCTGCGCTGGCGGCAAAGCTGCCGACATGGTTGTAAACGTAGTTGCTGTATGACTGTCGGCTGCCCCAGGTGTAGCCCAGCGAGTGAAACGTTGGAGCTATGCCGAGTTCCTGGCACTTGGCCCAAAAAGGGTCGTAGTCGTAATCGCTGTCGATTCCGAATACATCGAGAGTGTACGCGAACCGCGCAGCGTCGGGGTATTTTCGAGCGACAATCGGAATTGGCCGTTTTACGAAGCTGGCTATCATCGCGCTCTTCATTCCAAGCTCTTGAACAGCGTATTCAAGCTCTAGGATGGCTTCTTCGGGCGTATGCATGGGAATTACAGCTGCCGCCGTTAAACGATCGCCGAATCCAGCGGTCATATCCGCGCGCATTCGGTTCAAGGCGCGACAGGAAGCGCGCCTGAGCTCCTCGTCTTCTATCCCGATCAGCGAAAAGCCGATTGTCGTGTACAGGACCGAATAATCCAGCCCTAGTTCATCCAGCCGTTCGTACAACAACTTCGGCAGCATCGCGGTCGCACGATCCAAAGTGTTGGCCGCGGGCACCCCCCACCACGGGCCGCGCGTTATTCGCCGGTCGCGCGCTTCGGCGAGGTTCTCGCCTGCAATCACCAGCCCGTATCCAGCCCCGGAAGTGGCGAATCGTTCTGCCACTTTAGAGCCACCTTCTGACTTGATGTACTCGGCCAAGACCGCGGGGTTCTCGACCGTATGGCCGTCGGAATCGATGATGGGATGATTTAGACGGCCGCGAATCTGCGCTGAGGTGGGAACATGAGTCGTCGTCATGAGCGTACCCCCTGTGAGTCAATCGAGATTCTTAACACGGGCTCAGCATGGACTGCTGCCGAGGCCGCAGCGTGCGATCGCTTGAAGCTCAACGCCATATTGTAGTTGACGACCACGGAGGCGCCTTCGCCCGCAAACCGTTCGACAATCGCGCGTCCGATCCCGCGCGATTAACCAGTAACGATTGCCACTTTGTTAGCAAGGCGCGCCATCCAAGTGAACCTCCTCCTGATGGGAGCCCAACTGGAGGGGCCATCGAAGAGTCGGCTGCGCGATAGGGTCATTCTGTGAGTTCTATAGCACTTTCAACGCTCGTTACCGCGTTGCACTCCAAGTGAACCGTCGAGTGCATTTGCCGGGTTTTGCAGCTGCGCTTCATCGGCCAACGGCTCGTTCCAGAGCACTGGAGACCACATCTGGTGGACCCTGGGCGGCACAGTACAGAATTTGGAGTTGAGTGCGACGATGCCGTGGTGTCGGCTTTGAGACTCTGCCAACTTACCGACTGAGCTTGGTGTTCGAAATCTACGCAGAGCCCCTCGCTCCACTGGCCTTCAGGGGACGCTGAAGTTTCGGCGAGACGAGAGGGTGCGTCAGGAAACCTTCGGGTGTGTCTCTACGGAGTCACCCCCAAGGCTTATCGTCGTGCCAGAACGCTTCTACTCCCCAATCGTCCTCGATCTTCCCATCGACGAAACGGTAGGTGCTGATCGCCACGATAGTGCAGCGCTCCCCCGGTTGGGGAAAACCTGGTTTCGCCGCGCCTCGGTAGGTACCGCGAAAAGTCCATCGGACTGCGACTCGGTCGCCCTCTCCAAAAATGTCTTCAATCGTCACTTGCGCCTCGGCCAGATCGGACCCCGTTGTCATCACTCGCGCTCCCTCCAGTCCGCGCAGTGGCGGACTAGTGTGCCTATGCGAGTGATAGGCAAAATTGGGAGAGAACGCTTCCTCGACGATACCAACGTTCCCCTTCCTCAATTCATCGATGACGCGTCGAATGGTTGCTTTGTTCTCCTCCACCGACATGCGAACTCTCCTCGAGGGACCTCAGCCCCGTCGGTTCTCTTGAGCTGGAGGGCACCTCCGATGTTAATTCCCGGGTCTAATCTTTTCGAAGTGTCCGGCACACGTGGCCAGACAAGGGTGGTGATCATGGCAGGCGAGCAGCGCCGGGAGCATTGTTCCGCGGTGGTCGCCGGTCACTTCAAGCCCGGTTCCAGCTAGGAACCTCCGCGGGTTCAATCCCCCCAGCAGCTCTATCACACGGTCTCCGGTGTGCCGTCGAACCTGGTGAAGGTAAAGCCCTGGTAGTTTTCAGCATAAGTGGCCGCCTGATCGCGCAGCACGCTTATCGCGAGAGCTTCACCCAGCAACAGGCCCTCCTGATAATCGGAGCGATAATGCACCCCGGCAAAGTTTCGCCCGATG
>JAFAHS010000386.1 GCA_019237115.1 Deltaproteobacteria bacterium | reverse complement strand
TGAGGATCGACGAGAAAAGAACGAAGTAGTCGAGTTCATCGCTGAGCGTCGCGCAATGAAGCAGCCAGCTTCCCATCACCTTCGGAGCGGTCACCGCGGAGAACCGGTCCCAATTCATCTGGTCAAGGATGCCGTCGTCGAGCATTCCTGCGCAGTGGAAGACACCCCGGAGCGGAGGCATTGAGGCGCGTATGTCACCGAGAATCCGGCTGACTTCGGCATTTTTGGTGATATCGCACACAGCGACAACGGCTTGGATCCCCTTCGCCTCAAAATCCCGGACGAGCTGCGCAGCATTACCCTGCGCACCGCGTCGGCTCGTGAAGACCAGTCTACACGCACCCCGGGCCACCATCCACTCGGCTACCTTCAGTCCGAGCGAACCGAGCCCGCCGCTGATCAAATAGGTTGCATCCTCTTGGAATAACCGCGCTTCGCGGCGCGTTCCACGGGGCAGTCGCACGAACCGGGCGACCATCCGTCCGTCCGCCCGAATCGCTACCTGCCTTTCCTCGTCCGGACTCCAGAGTTCCCGCAGTAATGCGTCCATCTGAACTTCGGTTGAGTCTCCAGTCGCGGCCAAATCCACAAGTCCACCCCAGAACCTGGGATGTTCTAAAGCGGCGGTGCGTCCGAGACCCCAAAGCATGGCACAAATGGGTTCGACGGGTGGCGAATCTGAACTCGCCAATTGTGAGTTCCGCGTGACAAACCAGAGCCGGGGCATGCCCGGCGAGCGCTGCCCGCCTCGGGACATCGCACGGACCAGCGCCAGCGCGCCACCGATAACCAGATGTTCGATCCGAGCAAGCGATTCTGGTGTCAGATCGGAGATTCGCCCAGAGTCCAAACCCCAAAGGTAAACAACCCCCCGGTAATCGTGGTCAGTTACGAGCGCGTCGTTGACTAGATCGTCAATCAACCTCTCTAGAGCGTATTCGTCCTGCGACCGGTCCTGGTAAACCAGTTGGCATTGTTGAGCGAGACTTTCGAGCCGGCCAGCCAGCTCCGCTGCAACTCCCTCGTTGTCGGCAAATATAAGCCATCGCGATGCCGCGTTGTTGCTCAAAGCGGCCGGGGCAAGGGGCGGGCGTAGCACCCAACGCGTCTGGTAGAGCCAGCTCTCAATGGCGTCCCCACCCCCGACGCCCAGATCCTCCTTTGCGAGCCGCCTTAACGAAAGGCCGTCGAGGACAGCCACCGCGCGTCCTTCGTTATTAAGGATGCGGAGGTCGATTGTCATCGTGTCCGAATTTCCATCTGGATCGAGGCGTCGAACCGCGTGAACCCACGCCTCTCTGAGACCTCGGGTCAGGAACCGCACACGCTCAAGACTGATCGGCAGGAAGGTCCGTTTCTGTCCTTCAGGAAACGCTGTAAAGTCGCCATATTCCTCGACCAGGGCCGGATAGATGTGCAGGCAGGCGTCCAGGAATGCCGGGTGCAGCTCAAACCCTTCGATCGCAAGCGAATCCGGAATTCGGACGCGACTGAGCGCTTCACCTTTACCGCACCACAAGGCTTGGATGCCGCGGAATGACGGGCCATAATTCAATCCGAGTTGGGCGATCGCCTCATAGTACTGATCCGAGGGAATCTCTCGAGTCTGACGCGCGACGAGGTCCTGAATGCCGAGGTGTTTGTCCGACTCCGAGCTGGGCGCCCTGGCTGCTAGCGTGCCGCTGATGTGGGAGGACCATGCGCCAATATCGGTTGCGTCGGTGCTGAGGATTTGAAAGAGGAAAGTCCCCTCTCTCTCGGGCGTAAAAATCGCGTGCACGATGCGGAAGCCTTCCTCAGGAAGCAGAAGAGCCTCTCGGTACACGAAGTTCTTGAGCTCAATCTCGCGAGAATCAAGCAGCGACATCCCGCCTGCGATTGCGACCTCCAATCCTGCGGTAGTCGGCAAGACCGGCAGACCATACACCCTGTGGTCGTCAAGAAACGGGAATTGGGTGAGACCATAGGTCGCCTCGAACTGTGCCTCTTTTAACGCAGAGCGCAGCCGGCTCCCGAGCAGGGGGTGCGTAGCCACAATGGGCTTGGCCCGTGATTGCGTCTCCGGAGCAACGTCTTTCAGCAAATACGATTGACGTTGAAAGGGATAAGTCGGAAGTGAGACCCGGCGCCCGGCATTCAGGGTCGTTATCGCTTTCCAACGAATTGCGTGGCCCTGAACGAAAAGACTGCACACGCTTTCCAGGAACCCCTCTACCTCGTCGTGGCGCGGGTTTAGAGAGGCGAGCCATGTGCCTTTGACCCAGGGCAGTGATTGCCTGCCCAGGCCGAGCAATGTGTTCCCGGGACCGATCTCAAGAAATGTCGTGCAGCCGAGCTTCGCGAGCGTCTCCATTCCTTTTGCAAACCGTACCGCCCCGCGCGCGTGTTGCTTCCAGTACAAACCTGTGGGCGCCTCCTCCATCAGGAGTCCGGTCAGGTTTGCCACCATCGGGACCGCCGGCGCCTCGAACTTTACCTCCTTAGCGGCTAACTCCAGTTCATCCAGAATCGGCTCCATCAGAGGGGAGTGAAATGCATGGGACACCACGAGTTGCCTGGCTGCGATGTTCTCAGCCTCGAGCGACTTAATAAAAGCGCGGACTGCTCGGCCCTCGCCCGAGACAACTACCGAATGAGGCGCGTTCACAGCCGCGACCGAAAGCGGCTGCCGGCCGAAAGCATCCATGAGTTGCACAATCTTCTCCTCATCGGCGAGGATCGACGCCATGGAGCCGCCGGATGGCAACCTTTGCATGAGTCTCGCGCGCGCAGCGATCAGCTTGATGGCATCTTCCAAAGTCATTGCGCCGGCGACACACGCAGCGACGAATTCACCGACGCTGTGGCCCATCACGGCATCCGGCGTGACTCCGAGAGATTGCCAGAGTTCTGCCAGCGCGTACTCGACTGCGAAAAGCGCAGGTTGTGAATAGCCTGTCTCATTTAGCTGTCCACGGTCGCCATCCTCGGCGAAGATCACGTCGAGCAGCCGTCGCTCAACGTGGGGCCGGAACAACTCTTCGCACCGGTCGAGGACCTGGCGAAACTGTGGAAGTGCTCGATAAAGCTGACGCGACATCCCGAAATATTGCGATCCTTGCCCGGTGAACAGGAATGCAAGCGGCTGGGGCTTGCCTTTTCCCCGGGCGAGACCTCGACTATCGGCGCCACCTGCTGCCAGTCCGAGTCGTTCTGCCATTTCCTCCCGAGTCCTGGCCACTACTGCGAGACGCACCGGCATCTGGGACCGGCTGGAAGCAGCTGTCAAACAAACGTCAGCAAGATCCAGATCTGAGTCGGCAGCCAGGCGATCTTTGATCCGAGAGGTGAGTTCTTTGAGCGAACTATCGTCCTTTGCCGATAGCGGAAGTATATGCACGCCTAAGTTAATGCTGGCAATCTCCCCGGAAGGCTCCTCCGGGGCGGATTCCAGTACGGCAAATGCGTTCGTTCCCCCAAGTCCAAGTCCATTCACCGCGGCTCGGCGGCGCCCGCCAATCCCTTCCCAGGGCACAAGCTTCGTGTTCACGAAAAAGGGGCTTTCGCCGAATGGAATCTTCGGATTGGGCGACTCGTAGTTCAAGCTGGGCGGGATCTGCGCATGGCGAATCGCGAGGGCGACTTTGATCAGACCTGCCAGCCCGGCCGTTTGCTCCAGATGGCCGATATTCGTCTTGACCGAGCCGATGGCGCAGAAACCTGCGCGGTTGGTAAAGGCGCGGAAAGCGCGATTGAGCGCCTGGACCTCGAGCGGATCCCCGACGGCGGTGCCGGTGCCGTGACACTCGACATAGCCGATAGTGTCGGGTTGAACGCCAGCAAGCGTCAGCGCTTCGACCATCGCCGTTGACTGCGCCGGAACGCTCGATGCGGTATAGCTTACCTTCCTGGCGCCGTCGTTATTAACCGCCGTTCCCTTGATAACGGCATACACCTGATCTCGGTCTGCATTGGCGTCCGCCAGATGCTTGAGAAGAACTGCGGCGACACCGCTGCCGAAAATTGTGCCCTCAGCTTTGGCATCGAATGCGCGGCAGTGCCCGTCGGGTGAGAGAATATCCCCTTTTCTGTAAAGATACCCGGTCTTGTGTGGTATCCGCACGCTGGCCGCGCCCACCAACGCCATCCGGCATTCCCCGCTCGCGATACTGCGGCACGCCTGGTGCAATGCTACCAGCGACGATGAACAGGCGGTCTGTACATTCAGGCTTGGCCCAGTGAGATTCAGTTTGTAGGAGAGGCGCGTACTGAGGAAATCCTTATCGTTGCCGATGTGTTGCATGCTGCCGGTCGCACCCGGAAGAGCCGAATGCCGCCCCGCGAGCGCTACGAGATAGCTGGTGACAATACCACCTGCGCTGGCAAACACGCCCGTTGGACCTTCAGCCGTCTCCGGATAGTAGCCGGCGTCTTCGAAAGCCTCCCAGGCCACCTCGTGGAGAAGCCGCTGCTGAGGGTCCATGAACTCCGCCTCGCGCGCGGAATATTCGAAAAAAGCAGCGTCGAACAGGTCGAAGCCCCCGAGAACGGGAGATGCCGGGACATAATCTGGGTCGTCGAGAAGCATCGGTTCGACGCCCTCGCGAACGAGCTCTTCGCGGGAAAACCGGGTAATTGATTCAATCCCCTGACACAAGTTCTCCCAGAAAGCGGCAATATTGTGAGCCCCGGGAAACCGGCAGGCCATGCCGATGATTGCGATGCCGTCGGCTGTTCCATTGCCGCTCATGACGAGGGTCTCCGGCCGTTGCGCCGCGCCTCGGCCCGCCGACGCACCTGGTCAAGGTGCTCGTCCCCGGCCGCGCCTTCTGGATTGGAAAAGAACTTAACGTAGGCAGCCTCCAGATCGCCAATGGTCCGGACGCTTGTGATTGGAATAAGCTCTTGAAACGGGTCAGCCTTCAGCTTCATCTCCAATGCGGCCACCAGTGTGGCGAGATCAAGCGATGTCAGCCCAAGATCGGCATTAAGCCGGTCATCTGGTTCGAGATTTCTCACAGGCACACCCTTTTCATCGAGAAGCAATCCGATCTGGTTGCGCACCGCCTCGGAAATTTCGGCAAATTTGGGAGGCTGCCTCAGCATGTCAGTCCTCCATCCACAACAATGGTCTGGCCGGTTATGAAGGAAGCAGACGGGGATATCATGAAGAGTACGACCGCCGCGATGTCGTCTACCGTCGCGAGCCGCCCCAGGGGAGTCCTGCGTGTGATCCGTGCTTTAGCGGCCTCGTTCAGCCCGTTGACCATTTCGCTCTCGAAATAGCCTGGCGCAACAGAGTTCACCCGGATGCCGCGCGGCCCGAGTTCGCGGGCCAGGCTCCGCGTCATTCCGTCCAGCCCGGCCTTTGTCGCACTGTAGACGACTACGCCGCTTTGTCCTCGGATGCCGGCGATCGACGAGATGTTAATGATGCACCCGCCCCGCCGCTGAATCATGAAGCGGGAACAGAACCATGTCAGAGACAATGTGCCTTTCAGGTTGACGTCAACGCAAAGGTCAATGTCGGATAACCTCATACTCGCGAAAATCCCCTCGACGCCGATACCAGCGTTGTTCACCAGCGCGCCAATTTCTCCGTATCGCTCCGAAACCTCCGTGACGAATCGCTTGACGCCTTGCAAGTCGGTGGCATCGACCTCAGACCAGAAGAAATTTTTGCGATCTGGATCAAGTTCCATTTGTTTCTTAACAAACGGAGAGGCGGAGCGGCTGTAAGTGGCGACGATGTATCCCTCATTCAGACATCGGGAGGCTATTGCCATGCCGAGCCCACGGCTTCCGCCGCTTAGGACAACAACAATGCGGTCCGCGACCGGCCTCATGTTGGATTTCTCATCTTTTTGAACCGCTCTCCGGAAAAGGGCTGGTCCCGAATTTCGATACTCGCTGGTACCTTGAACGGCTCCAGCCGCTCCCGGCAATGGCGGCGGATGCGTTTAAACACCTGCTCGATCGGCTCGGGTTCGTGAAGCACGATTCGGGCGAATACGACTTGCCCCGAAATCGGATTAGCCCGGCCGCTCACCGCGACGTCCCTGACGTTATCGACCTCGTGCAACACGCTTTCGACCTCCGGCGGATATACTTTCTCTCCGCCGACATTGATTATCTCGGACTTCCGTCCGAGTATGCGCATCCATTCGCCATCGACCGCGACCAGGTCTTCCGTGCAGAACCATCCTTCGGCATCGAACGGGGATGGTCGGTTCAGGTAGCCGAGCATAGAGGATTCGGATCGAACCCAAAGAACATTGTCGACCACCTTTGTCTCGTAACCGGTACCTCCGACCTTGACCCAAAGTGAGTCCGAAGCCCGCGATTTGGTCTGAAGAATACCCAACTCGGAGAGCCCGTAAGTCTGTTTCAACTCTACTCTCGGCAGCGCGGTCCGCAGATGCCTTAGTGTGATTGCAGGCATTGATTCCGTTCCGTAGGTGATCATCCGAAGTGAAGAGCAGTCGTGATGGAGGTACGCCTCGGAGATCAAGAGCATATTCAGAAACGTCGGCGTCGTTGGAAGTAATTCGATTTGGTGACGCTCGATCGTTTTGCAGACGGACACTGGATCACGGCTCTTCACAGGCACTGCCGTGCCGCCCTGTGCAAAAATGTAGAAAAGCGTGTTGATACCTCCGATGTGGTCGAGCATCAGGAATGTCAGGGTTCGGAACGACGGCCTTGGCCTCCGGAACTTAGCCAACAGCTTGTCGAAGTCGTGGAGCGCCGCCTTACTCACCCCGCTAGACCCCGAACTAAAGAGGACCAGGCCCGGCGCAGGCCTCTCGCGCAACGTCTTCAATAGTTCGTGTGCTTGCCCGACGGGGTATCGCTCCCAATGCACGATGTCGTTCCCCTCAAAATGGAAGCATATCTGCGCGTGGGCGATGTTAGTCAATTCAGTGCGGCGTGCTCCAGGAGGTAGCGTCAAAGGGACGACGACGTTGTGGTTGGCGATGAGTGCGATCATCAACGCACAAAGGTTAGGGGAGTAGTCACCGTAAATCGCGACACTCTCGCCCCCGAGTATCCTCTGTCTGGCCAGTTCCTCAGACCAACGGCTCACGTCGGCAATGAGGTTGGCGTAAGAGATTTCCATTCCCTCCCAGATCATGGCGGTTCTGTCGCCGCGGGAGCGCATTGAATCGATCAGCCAGTGCTCAGAAAGCAAGCTCATCCCTCAAGGCTAGCTTGAATTTCTCCAGCAAAGATCAGTTGCAGATAGTCCGCTGATCAGGATTTGTTTGCTTCCGGCTCCGAAGGTCCATCGGCCGATTCCATCTTGGAAAGAGTAGTCCGCAGAGCTGTCGCGCATCGCCTCAAACCTTCGGACTGCATGTGGATCAGCTGTTCACCAGTTTCTCCTAAAGCCCGGAAGTATAACGCCATAAACGCAGCGTTGGCCTTGTACATTTCCCGCAGGCAACTGCCCTGCATCTCTGTTGGAAGGTTTTCAACGGTGCTCGCCATCGCATCGAGCACACCTATCTGAGAGGCTATGGCTTGCTTCCAGAAATCCTGGATCAGCTTACTTCCGTCGTCATATTCTTTCATTCAATTTACAGGATTGTCAGGCGCGCGAAAAAAATCGAGAAAGAAATGTTTAATCCGCCGCCATGGATGAATGGTAGGGCCGAGCTTCTGCCTTCGCTAAAGCTATGGCGAACAGGTCGCCTCGGCCTTGAAAATGAGGTCGAATCCAAGGACGCGACGAAGCCATTCGACGCGCTAACGCTTGCTCATGGCCAGCGCGTCCCGCAATTTCAGGCCAGTCTCTGTTGGCTCAGGCGTGACAGGAGAACCGGGAGGGCGCAGCGCGCTGCCGAAGTTCGAGTTGGCACGCCAAGCTTGGCGTAAAGATTAGCGGCGTGTTTTTTCAC
>JAFAHS010000232.1 GCA_019237115.1 Deltaproteobacteria bacterium | reverse complement strand
GGCCTCCACCGAATTGTGGGCGACCTGCTGGTGATACTCGCGCTGCTGTTCGAAGCCGGCTACACGGTCGGCGGAAAGGCATCGCTGGAGCGCATACCACCGCTGCTCCTGATCGCATTTTCCGTCGCGGGAAGTTTGCTGGTGTGGATACCGGCAGGAGCGATCGCGGTGATGTGGTACGGAACTCCCCACCTGACGCTCGACACGTGGCTCGCGATCGGCTACATGGCCGTGTTCGCCACCGTCGGCGGCTACTGGATGTGGTTTCGGGGGCTCAGTGTGATCGATGCTTCGGCGGCCGCGCCGTTTCTGTTTGTCCAGCCGCTCCTGGGCGCCGCGCTGGGCGTGGCATTGCTGGGAGAGTCACTTACCTGGGCAACCATGGCGGGGGCGGTCCTGATACTTTCAAGCCTCATGATCGTGACCCTTGGCGCTTCCAGCCGTGAAGCCGAACTGCTGGTGTCAGAACCGCCTCAGTGATTCTCGGTGCCTGCGTCGCTCGAGCCTCAATGTTGTCCGCAGAAAAGTTGGGCTCAACCGACGGGGGGTCGCTGATGCTTCCACGGACGCGCTTCTTCGAACTGGGCGGCGAGCGCGATGACTCCGGCCTCGTCGTTGGGGCGGCCGACGATCTGAAGCGCCAGGGGCAATCCAGATCTGTTGAAACCATTGGGCAGCGAAATGGCGGGTTGGCCGGTCGAATTGAAAGGGAACGTGAAGGAAATCCATGAGTAGATGTCGTCAGCCACTTTCTTCGGATCGACGGCCACGGTTCCGAGCTTCGGAGCGGGCCTCGTGAGCGTGGGCGTCAGCAGAGCGTCATAGGGCGCGAGTGCTCGGATGATATCGCGCGAGGTGTTGTGAAGCGCGGTCAGCGCGTTGAGGTACTCGGAGGCGGAGATACGACGGCCCCATTCCCAGCTGGGCTTGACCATGGGATCGAGTAAGTCGGGGTTCTGGATTTGGATGGTTCCGACGCACGCGCAGACGACAATCGGCGGGAATTCCCTGAGCAGCGCGCCGGGGTCGATATCTATCGTCTCGACCTGGTGGCCCAGTTCGCGGAACGCGACGCACGCCGAATCAAAGGCCGCCAGCATTTCAGGCTCGATCGGACTCAGCGCGGTTTGTCTGATAGCGGCAAGGCGCAGTTTGTGCGGACGGGCCCTAATCGAATCCACAAATGAACCCGGGGGAGCAGGTGCGGCATAGGGATCGCCCAGCCCGCCTCCCGCCATCGCATCCAGCATCAATGCCGCGTCGCGGACCGTGCGGGTTATCGGCCCGGTGGTGGCCAGCCCACCCCACCCCTCGGCCTTCTCCGGTGCAGCGGTAATTCTGGCGCGCGACGTCTTGAGTCCGACCAACCCGCAGCAGGCCGCGGGAATTCGTATCGAACCTCCACCGTCGCTTCCCTGGGCAATGGGATTCAAACCCGCGGCAACGGCGACCGCCGCGCCGCCACTGGATCCTCCGGCCGTGTGCGCCAGGTTCCATGGGTTGCGGGCGGGAGGATGCAAACCGCCTTCCGTGGTCGGTCGCATCCCGAATTCGGGCGTGGCGGTCTTGCCGAGCAGGATTCCCCCCGCGTTCTTGAGCCGCACGGTCAGCTCCGCGTCGGCGGGGGCGTACCAGTTTTCGAACGATTTGGACCCCAAGGTCGTGCGAATGTCCTTGGTCCAGGTCAGATCCTTCAGCGAATATGCGATCCCGAACAACGGCAGGTTTGCCGTGTCGGCGGGCTTCATTTTCTCGAGCCGATCCGCATCGGCGAGGGCGCGATCGGCGGTTATCGTGTAGAAGGCACCCAGCTCGGAATCGAGGCGCTCGATACGGGACAGAAAAAACTCCGCGACTTCGCGCGGGCGGATCTCGCGCCTGCGGACCAGCTCGCGCAGTTCCCATCCTTCTATATAGGGATCAAACACCCTCATACTTTCCTCGCCATCGCTTGCTCGTTGGGTTGGCAGAGCTCCCTAGTCCAAAGGCGGATACTTGTCTCTCCATGGGCGCGCCTCTTCGAACTGGCGTGCCAAACCGATAATCGTCACCTCATCGGCCTGCCTTCCTACGATCTGCAATCCAATCGGCAGACCTGCGTTATTGAAGCCATTGGGTAAGGAGAAAGCGGGCTGGCCGGTTGCGTTGAATGCAAACGTGTACGCTACCCACTCCGGGAGTTCGTCGAGGTAGCGCTCTGGTGAGGATGGCATGGTACCCAGTTTCGGAGCCGGACGCGCTAGAGTCGGGGAAAGGATCGCATCGTAGGCGGATAGTTCCTGCACGATTTCGCGCGCGGTGTTGTGCATTTGCGCGGCGGTCGTGATGTACTGGTGGGCGCTCATCTTGCGACCCATCTCCCACGCAAACCGAACCACCGGATCCACCAATTCGGGCCTTTCGACTGGAACCGAGCCGATTCCCGCAGTGATGAGTGACATCACGGAATCCTTCAGTCGCGCCCCTGGGTCACTGTTGACCGCCTCGACGCTATGACCCAGTTCTTCGAACACTTTCGCCGCCGACACGAGCGCGGCCTCGGATTCCGAGTCACCGCGCGTAATTGCGCTTTTGGGGAGAACGGCTATCCGCAGATGACGCGGTGGAATATCTACCGCGGTCCGGAACGCGGCGACCGGGTCCGGCGCCCAGTAGGG
Source organism: Deltaproteobacteria bacterium (assembly GCA_019237115.1). GTDB lineage: Bacteria > Desulfobacterota > Binatia > Binatales > Binataceae > JAFAHS01. Next base: position 29,248 of record JAFAHS010000232.1, on the reverse strand, counting down.
ATCGCCAACCACGTGCCCGGCGAGCACGTCGAGGAAAAGCGCCACATCGCGCACCGAACGGGCCATCGGCCCTGAAGTGGCAAACCCCGCCCACGCTTCACCGAAGGCCGGCGCCATTGTAACCCGTCCGCGCGAGGGCTTTAGTCCGACTACGCCACAACAGGCCGAGGGAATCCGTATGGAACCTCCTCCGTCGCTCCCTTGCGCGAGACATCCGAGCCCCGCGGCGATCGCGCTGCCCGCCCCGCCGCTCGATCCGCCAGCCGTGTGTTCGAGGTTCCAGGGATTGCGAGCAGCAGGACACAACCCGCCCTCGGTGGTGGGTCGCGCGCCAAATTCCGGCGTGGTGGTCTTGCCGAGCAGAATACCCCCCGCCTTGCGCATTCTTACCACGATCTCTTCATCAACCGGGGCAAAATAGTTCTCGTAGTTGCGGGAGCCCATCGTGGTTCGGATGTCTTTGGTCCAGTTCAAGTCCTTTATCGAGTACGGAACGCCGAACATGAGGCTGCGCCGCCGTTCCCCGTCGCTGAGCCTTTCTATTCGATCGGCATCCGCGAGTGCGCGTTCCGGGGTAACCGTCATAAAAGCGCCGAGCCTTGGGTTAAGGCTCTCGGTGCGAGCAATGAAAAACTCGACGACCTCGCGGGGTCGCACCTCTTTCTTGAGCACCAACTCGCGCAGTTCCCACGCCTCGATATACGGATTGAGCATTTTCGCGCATCCTCCGGTCCGTTGCCGCCAGCTAAAACATGGGTGAGTTAGCCTCGAGAGATCCAAGCAATTCCGCCAATTGTGCTTGTTAGCCCAAAAGCGCCCGACCCGCCAAGCGAACTTGCCTCCACCCACGAGAACGATACTCTTGGCGGGTCGCTGAGAGTCGATGGCGTTACAGACTGTGATTTTGTGGATTCACGCACTGGCCGGGGCCGGATGGGTCGCCGCGTGCGTGTGCTTTGTGATCGCGGGGCTGGTGCTGAGCGCAGGCGGAGATGAGCAGCGCGATTTCGCGTCAGGTGCGGCGCCCAGAATCGTCAGGTTCGGCCTGGCGGCCGCGCTCGTGCTGCTCTTCACGGGGGCAGTCAACCTCGTGCTTGCGGGAATCGTGCGGAGCTTCCGGTTCTCGCCGGAGTTTGGAAGCATCCTGGGCCTTAAAGTTGTCCTCTTTGTCGTAATGTTTCTCGCGCTTCGCTGGACTCTCCGCGCCGCAGCCTCGCTCCCAGGCGACGGCCAACCCGCCGCACCATCCAACGCGCTGGCACACAGAATGGCGGGAATGGTTCGGGCACAGGGCGCTATCGCGTTGATGGGCGCAGTCGCCCTGCTGCTCGGTTTGTGGTTAATGGGAACCTAGTGCTCCACACGGACAGAGGGCCGCGAGGTCTCCATCTCTTTTGTTGCCTCTGGTTGCCAAAAGTTAGGCACCCGCGGGCCTGCAAGTATTCCTTTGGAAACTCCCGTGATGGCTGAACCCCCTCCATCGCTCCAGATCGGTTCATTCAAGGTTGCCTTTCTCACCGATGGGCTCTGGCGCAACGATGGCGGATGCATGTTCGGCGTGGTGCCGCGCGAACTCTGGAAGCGTGAACATCCGCCCGACGAGTTGAATCGCGTCCGGCTGAACCTGACTTGCCCGTTAATCCTGCGGGGTCGCGAAGCGATCGTGGTCGATACCGGGATCGGCAATCGCCTCGACTCGACGGAACGCAAGATTTTCAGCCATGGCGACGGGTGGCTCTCCGACCACCTGCGGGCACTCGGCCTGGAACTCGGTGACATTACCGGGGTGATCGTATCGCACCTTCACTTCGACCACTGCGGCGGTCTGGTGCGCCGGAAGGAATCGGGACAGCTCGAAGCCGCATTTCCGCGGGCCAGGATCTTCCTGCAGAAGGGTGAGCTGGAGATCGCAGAGAACCCGCGCAACGAACGCCTGCGTGCCGCCTATCGCCACGCCGAGGAAATTATCGCGACCAACCGGCACCGTCTCGAACCTATCGAGGGACCCCTGGAAATCATTCCGGGGCTTTATGCGACGCCAACCGGCGGCCATACCCGGGATCATCAGGTGGCGCGGGTGGTCGATGGCGCCTCGTCCTTTGTCCACCTGGCCGACATCGTGCCGACACGCTCGCATCTCAGGGGTCCGTGGAACCAGGCTTACGACCTCGATGCCCTCACCACCATGGAACAGAAGTCACGGTATCTTTCGCAGGCGGTCAGCGATCGCACCTGGGTTTCCTTCGCCCACGACGACGCGGTGTTTGCGGCACGAGTGAACAATGACCGCGGTAAACTGGTTTTAGGCGAGAAAGTGGCGGTCCCGGAGCACCTCCGCGGGGTGTCCTGAACACCATGGGTCTGTTTAGCGACTGTGGACGGAGGAATTAGGCGTCACGGAAAGTTTACTTGTTGCGCTATTTCCTGTCCGTTATACTCCACTGTGGGATGCGCGTAAAAAATAGCACAACCCTGCCCTTCCCCCTCCACGCCCTCTGGCAGTCTCTCCATAAACGCAAACAACCCGGAGTTTTGGCCGATGGCAGATCTCAGCACCTTTGAAAAAGTAATCAAGGACGACCGTGCCGCTCGCGAATCGAAGCAGTGGAATGGAACGCTTCTGCAATATCTGGAAGTGGTCAAGTCCGAGCCGATGATGACCAAACTTTCGCATGCGCGCATCTACGACATGATCATCTCGGTCGGCTCCAAGAGCATCCAGGACACCGACGATCCGCGCACCAAGCGGCTCTACAAGGACGAGCCGGTAAAAGTCTACGAGTTCTTCGCCGATGAGTTCTTCGGCATCGAGCGCACCATCGCGCAGATCGTCCGCTATTTTCATAGCGCGTCGCTGAAGGGCGAGGAGAGTCGGCAGGTGCTGTACCTGATGGGGCCGGTCGGCTCCGGGAAGAGCTCGCTGGTGGAGAGAGTCCAACGCGGTCTCGAACAATTGGTGCCCATTTACACCATTGACGGGTGCCCGATGAACGAGGAGCCCCTGCACCTGATTCCCCGCCACCTGCGCCGCGAATTCGAGAAGATGCTCGGCGTGCACATCGAAGGGGACCTGTGCCCGGTATGCCGCTACCGCCTGAAAGTGGAGTTCAACCAGCGCTACGAGGAGTTCCCGGTCGAGACGCGCAATTTTTCAAAGCGCAACCGCGTCGGCGTCGGCGTGGTACCGCCGGTCGACCCGAACAACCAGGACACCTCGGTCCTGATTGGCAGCGAAGATATTTCGAAACTCGATCAGTATTCCGAGGGTGACCCGCGGGTGCTCGAACTCAACGGCGCCCTCAACGTCGGCAATCGCGGCATCGTCGAGTTTATCGAAGTGTTCAAGAACGAGACCGAATACCTGCACGCGATGATCACGGCGACCCAGGAGAAAGTGATTCCGGCCCCGGGACGCCACGGCATGGTCTACGTCGACACCACCATCCTCGCGCACTCCAACGAGGCGGAATGGCAGAAGTTCAAGGCCGACCACACCAACGAGGCAATCCTCGATCGCATCGTGGTGGTCAAGGTGCCTTATAACCTGCGGCTGTCGGAAGAGGTGAAGATCTATCAGAAAATCATTCGCAACTCCGACTTCCGCGCGCACGTCGCCCCGCACACGCTCGAGTTGGCTTCAATGTACGCGATCCTCTCGCGCCTGGAGCCGACCTCCAAGTGCGACCTGATGACCAAGCTGCGCCTGTATAACGGCGAAGAGGTGGTCGAGAAGGGCCGCACCAAAAAGATCGACGTGCAGGAGCTGAAGGAAGACTCCAAGCGCGAGGGCATGTCGGGCATTTCCACGCGCTTCATCATGAAGGCGCTCGACAACGCGCTATCCGACAATGTCGCAGGCAATTGCATCAACCCGATCAACGTGCGCGAGGCGCTCATCCAGATGACCAAGGAAGCCGATCTGCCCGACGATACGCGCAAGCAGTATCTGGAGTTCCTGCAGGACACCCTGCACAAGGAGTACCTGGAGCTGCTGGAGAAGGAGATTACCCGCGCCTTTGTCTACTCCTACCAGGAGCAGGCCGAAGCGCTGTTCCAGAATTATCTCGATCACGCCGAAGCCTACGTAAACAAAACCAAGGTTCGCGACCGCAATACCAAGGAGGAACTGCCGCCCGACGAGGGCTTCCTCAAGTCCATCGAGGAACAGATCGCGATCATCGGCTCGGCGGCGGACGGCTTCCGCCAGGAGGTAATCGCCTACCTGTGGGCAACCTCGCGCCGCGGGGAGAAGGTCAGCTACCGGAGCTACGAACCGCTCAAGGAAGCAATCGAGAAGAAGCTGATGACCTCGGTACGCGACATCTCGCGCATCATCACCAAGGCGCGCACCCGCGACGAAGAGCAGAGCGGCAAGTACAATGCGATGGTAAAGAACCTGCTGGAAAACGGTTACTGCGAATCGTGCGTGGACGTGGTGCTGAAGTACGCCGCCAACAACCTCTGGAAGGATTGAGCGGGGATACCGGAATTGAGCAGACTCAACGGACTTTGCCACATCTCTCGCGCGGGCGACCTACGGGAGTTCGTTTGCGGGCGGCGTCCGTCATATAGTCTTGGTAGAGGACCATAGCTTGGCCACCAGCGAAACCATCTTCCGGGAGTATCGACCGTCCGACGCGGAGCGCTCGGACCGTTCGGCGGGCGACCGGTTGCGCCATCGTCAAAAAGTCCGCGAATCGATCCGTGAAAACATCGCCGACATCATCGCCGAAGAATCGATCATCGGCAAAAACAAGGACCGCATAATCAAAGTCCCCCTGCGGGGCATCAAAGAGTATCGCTTCGTCTACGGCGACAACTCCGGGGGTGCGTCGCAGGGCGATGGCGATTCGCGGCCCGGCCAGGTGGTCGGCAAGACCGGCAAGGAAGGCCCCGGCAAGGGCGATGACATGGCCGGCGATCGCCCCGGCGTCGACTACTACGAGACCGACGTCACCCTCGAGGAACTCGTCGAGATCATGTTCGAGGACCTCGAGCTGCCCAACCTCGAGCGGCGCGCGCTGCGCGAAATCCAGTCGGACTATTCGACCAAGCGCAAAGGCTACCGGCATGTCGGGATCCGGGTGCGGCTCGACAAGCGCCGCACCGCCAAGCAGCGCGTGATGCGGATGCTGGCACGCGACCGGCGCCTCAATGGCAACGGCGCGGATGATGGCTACCCTGGCGAGCTTGCCGAACCACCCGCCGAGGACGACGCGCCAGGATTGTCGGCGCTGCAGCCCGGTGCCGGACCGGGACTGCGCAAGCGGCGCTTCCCGTTCCACCACGACGACCTGCGCTATAAGCATATTGAAGTCGACACCCGCGAAGAGTCCAACGCGGCCGTGATCTGCATCATGGATACTTCGGGGTCGATGGACACGATGAAGAAATACCTGGCGCGGAGCTTTTTCTTCCTGCTCTACCAGTTCATCTCGACGCGCTACCGCAACGTGGAGATTGTATTCATCGCCCATCACACCGAAGCGAGCGAGGTCACCGAAGAGGAGTTTTTTCACAAGGGCGAGTCGGGCGGAACCTTCATCTCCTCCGGATACGTAAAGGCGCTGGAGATTATTCATGAGCGCTACCATCCGTCGCTGTGGAACGTGTACGCGTTTCATTGCTCGGACGGTGATAATTTCGACTCCGACAACCCCACCGCGCTGAAAGCGGGCGAGGAGCTTGCGGAGATCTGCAACCTGTTCGGCTACGGCGAGATAAAACCGCTGGGTTCGCGCTACTATGAAAGCTCGATGCTGAACGTGTTTCGCCGGATTCAGGCGCCGAATTTCCACACCGTGCTGATCGAGCGCAAGGAAGACATCTGGCCCTCCTTCAAGGCGTTTCTCGCCAAGGATCGCGTAAAAGAATGAGCGACCTATCGCTTGATACCTCCGCTAAGGTGTCCGCTTACGACCTCGAAGACCTGGTCGAGTGGGATCGGCGAATTCGGGAGAAGGTCGACGAATTCGGACTGGATTGTTTTCCCCAGGAATTCGAAATCTGCGATCACAGCCAGATGCTGGGATACATGGCCTACGCGGGCATGCCCTCGCACTACCCGCACTGGTCGTACGGCAAGTCCTACGAGAAGCTCAAGACCCTCTACGACCACGGGGTCACGGGCATACCGTACGAAATGGTCATCAACTCGAGTCCCGCGATCGCCTACCTGATGCGCGATAACACGCTGCTCCTGCAGATTCTCACCATCGCGCACGTCTACGGACACAATGACTTCAACAAGAACAACTTCACCTTTAAATCGACGCGCGCGGAACTCACCGTGGAAACCTTCAAGGCTCACGCGCTGCGCGTCCGCCGTTACGTGGAAGACCCGTCGATTGGTTTGGAAAAGGTGGAGCGGGTCCTGGATGCGGCGCGCTCGCTGGAGTTTCAGTGCCGGCGCAACCTCGCGATTCGCAAGTTGAGCCGAGAAGAACAGATCGATCGGGCGGTCGAAAACGCCCAACCGCGCAACGATCCGTTCCAGAAGATCCACGCCCGCCCGGAGCGAGTCGAACCCGACCTGCGTCGGGTACCCACCGAGCCCGACGAGGATGTCCTGCTCTTCATCCGCGATCACAATCCGTATCTGGCGGATTGGGAAAAGGACCTGCTCACCATTGTCGACGAAGAGGCCAAGTTCTTCATCGCGATGATCGAAACCAAGATCATGAACGAGGGCTGGGCGACTTACTGGCACAAGAAGATCCTGGAGTCGCTCAACCTCCAACAGGGCCTGCACCTCGAATTCCTGGTCCGGCACAACCAGGTCGCTCGCCCGATTCCCGGCCAGCTGAATCCCTACTATCTCGGCCTGAGAATCTGGGAAGACATCTATCGGCGATGGACCGAGCCCACCGCCGAGGAAATCAAGCGCGACGGCGCGCCGACCAAGCCGGCGCGTGAAAAGCTCTTCGAAGTCCGCGAAGTCGAGCGCGATGTCTCGTTTCTGCGCCGCTATCTCACCGAGGATCTGCTGCGCGACATGGATATCTTCCAATACGAGGCGCGCGGCGAGAACTACGTGGTCTCCAAGGTCGCGGACGACGACGGATGGCGCGACGTCAAGGAGACCCTGATCAAAAACGTCGGCACCAATTCGATCCCGGTAATCAAGGTCGAGGACGCGGATTTCGGGCAGAATCGCACTCTATACCTGAAGCACTACCACGATGGACGCGACTTGCATCTGGAGTACGCGGAGAAGACCATCGCATACCTGCAGCGCTTGTGGGCGCGCGAAGTCGTCATCGAGACGACCCTGGAAGGCAAGAAATCGCTGCTCTGCTGCAACGATCGGGGCTTCTCGGTCCGCGCCCTCAAGTAAATTTCCGCCTCACCCGGAGAAGCCGATTTCTGATGGAAACCCCTCCCATCCCGCCGGAATACGTCGAGTTTATTGCCCTTCTCTATCACGAAGGACGCAATGTCTCGCGCCTGTTCCGTCACAACGCCGCCTCAAAGAAGACCTTCACCGATCTGGCCGGCCTGTCCCCCGACGAGGCCAAGGCTTGGGATCGTTTGATCACGCTCCAGCAAAAAGCCGCCACCGCCGCATCGGCCGGGGCGGCGCAAGAGGTGTTCAAGGAAACCCTCGGCTGCTCGGTAACCGACCTCGCAAACTTGTTTGGCAGCGACGGGTGGCACCGGGTTCCAAACCTCGGCGGAACGCGATGGGCTGCAATCGCCAAATCGGTGCAAGCCCTGGGTGACGCCATCGACCAGAAGGATGAGGCCGCAACCGGCAAACTCATCGAAGAAATCCGCCTGATGCATCACAACACGGGAACCGTCAAAGACAAGCTGGCAAAGCTCAAAGCGAAGCGCCGCTAGCCAAGCTCATAAGAACGATCCTCGCGCCCGAATCGGTTCTACTCCGGCGGGAGCGCAGGCGCGTTCCCCTCGTTGATGGTCGCGCGGGGAACCTCGCCATTGCGGATAATTTCCTCGCTGATCATACGGTCCTCGCGCCGGGTCATCGGACCGAGGATCCCTTCATAGAGCGCCTCCGCGACCGGTCCGGATACCCCGGGGACATACAGGTCCATCTGCTTTTTGCATTTCACCTGCTCGTTGCCGACCAGGGAGATGGTGAGCTTTTCGATGTGGCGAAGCGGAGGCTGCGTGCTCAGGTCCAGTCCCGCAAGGGTAAGTACAACCTTGCTCGGACCTTCCGCTTCGGCCGTCGTCCTGAGAACCTGCGCGTTTGCGTTGCCGTAGACCGTGGTTGCCAAGACCACCTGCCCTTCCCGTTCGCCAAAGGTGAAGCTCACCATCTGGTGCGGGGGTGGATCGGTCTCCCCATACTTGTTGAGCAGCGTCAGCTGACCGCCCCAAAAGCCCACGAAGTCGTGACTCGCCTGGGGAAGAACCAGTACTTCCTGGTTGGGCGGGATAACCGGGATGACCTTGGTGCTGGCTGATTTCGGAGGTTGGGGCACTGATGCCTGCTGATTTCCGAGAGAAGGCAGGGTCAACTCGTTGCTGTTCTTGGGCGCCGGCGCGACCAGCGCCGCCGAAGGAGTGGCATTCGCTTCGGGGATGACCAGCGACGAGGGCGGACTCCATCGCCCTGAAGCCGTAGAAGGCTGCGGTGCGGCCTCGATGATTCCCTGCGGAAATGCCGGAATCGCCGAGACCAGGAAAGCGAGCGCAACCGAAAGTTGCGCCGCGATTCGGACCGGGAAACGCATCGCTAGTGAGCTTAGCACCTCCTCGGCCCGTGCGGAATTTGCGCCCCGGGAGCCACGATGAACGGTGGCTTCCCTCATCGTTGCTTTAGGGATTGGGGTCGGCTAGCTTTCGCTTTGGAACGTAGCGGTTTTCGGGTCGTGTCTGAAGGAGGGTGGCTGATGGAGTGGCCGAAGTGCCAAAAATGCAACAATGGAAGCCTGATCCCACTCTCTGACTACGGACAGGAGGGTGCCTCGGTTCTGTTCAAGGCTTGGGTCTGCACCAACCCGGATTGCGGTTTCAGCTTGCGAGTCGACAAGGGCGAGGTTACCTACGGCCGGCGGATCGAGACCAAGCACTAGCCACCTTCGAAAACTCCGGGGAAGCTGCAAGCGCGACCGTTCCCCAATCCAACAAACCTCCCGTCAGCGACCGTCACTGCGATGTCGGATTGTTCGAATTTGTTGTTGACCTGATCCATCGAGAGCGTCCGTCCACCAACCGACGAGCGGAGATCAGGAAATTCACCGACCCTCCTTCCAAGGGGGGACTGAGGGTAAGATCGCGGCCATGGTGAAGGCAACGCGGTCCGCATGGATGGCATCGCGTTTGCTCATTTGACGCGGCGAGATGCGCAGATAATGCGCAGCCGCACCGGTATGACCCAGAGTGCCCTTCAGATGAGCAGACCCATGCTGGTTAAGCCAGCATACAGTCCCCTGCCAGATACCTACGACGAGACGTTCGAAGGCGAGCTGATTCCGCGAGCCGCCTGCGAGCCAATCGCCGCCAGCCTGCTGTCCGCGTCGCCTGAACGCATCAATGAACTCCGCGCCCGCGCTGACCGGATGTTCCTCACCATGGGGGTAACCTTTAACGTCTATGGCGACAACGCGGGCGCGGAACGGATTTTCCCGTTTGATCTGGTGCCGCGGGTCATAGATGCGAAGACCTGGAAAAATCTGGAAGCCGGACTGGCCCAGCGCGTGCGCGCCCTGAACGCGTTCGTTGCCGACATCTACGGCGAAGGGAAAATCCTTCGAGATGATGTAGTGCCGCGCGACCTGATTTGCGGCTCGCCTCAATATCGGCGCGCCGCGATCGGGATCAAGCCCCCCAACGGGGTTTTCGTCACCGTGGCCGGAATCGATCTGGTGCGGGATCACGAGGGCCGCTTCATGGTCCTCGAAGACAACGTGCGCACCCCTTCCGGGGTCTCCTACGTATTGGAAAACCGCCTGGTCATGACCCGACTGATGCCGGACCTGGTCCGCAAGTGCGGGGTCAGGAGTGTGGAGAACTATCCGTCCGATCTGCTCGCTTCGCTCCACGAAGTCGCGCCGCCCAGCGTCGCCCGACCCACCGCAGCCATCCTCACCCCGGGTCCCTACAACTCGGCGTTTTTCGAACACGTGTTCCTGTCGCAGCAAATGGGGATCGAGCTGGTGGAAGGGCAGGATCTGGTGTGCGTCGACCACAAGCTGTTCATGAAAACCGTCGCAGGCCTCCAGCAGGTGCACGTTTTATATCGGCGCATCGATGATGACTTTCTCGATCCCCTGGTCTTTCGTTCCGACTCGCTGCTGGGCGTCGCCGGCATCACCGATGCAATGCGCGCGGGCACCGTGACGGTCGCCAACGGGATCGGGACGGGTGTTGCGGATGACAAGGCGGTGTTCGCCTATACGCCCGAAATGATTCGCTACTATCTCGCCGAGGAGCCGCTGCTCCCGATCGTCGAGACCCACTTGCTGCGCGATGCCGACGTGCGCAAGCGAGTCATTCACGATTTGGATCAGTTCGTCATCAAGCCGACCGGCGCGTCGGGCGGCTACGGGGTTTTGATCGGACCCAAGGCGACCTATCGCGAGCTGGCTCAAATGCGCGACGCGATCGAAAAGGATCCGGCCGCTTTCATCGCGCAGCCGATGGTGCAGCTTTCCGCGCATCCGACCTTCGTCGGGCAGGGTTCCAACGTGGCCCTGGTGCCGCGTCACGTGGACCTGCGCCCGTTTGTGCTGTTGGGATCGAAAGCACGGGTGCTCCCGGGCGGTCTGACCCGGGTGGCGCTGCGCGAGGGTTCCATGATCGTAAATTCGTCGCAAGGCGGCGGCAGCAAAGACACCTGGGTTGTCGACGTCTGATGTTGCGGCGAATCGCCAACCACCTGTTCTGGGCCGCGCGCAATCTCGAACGCGCGGAATGGCGTGCGCGCCTGGTCAACGTCAACTACCATCTGCTGGTCGAGAGTCCACCGCAGAACCCGCAGGCGTGGGCTCCGCTGCTGGCCATCACCGGCGAACGCGAAGTCTTCGAGGAGCGCTACACCAGCGCCGATGAAACCTCGGTTCTGACCTTCTACACCCTCGATGATGAGAACCCCTCTTCGATCCGCAGCTGTATCCGCGCGGCGCGCGAAAGCGCACGCGCGCTGCGCCATCGGATCTCCTCGGAATTGTGGCTCGAACTGAACACTCTGTATCTCGACTCGCTGAGTTGGTCGCCCGCGAGCCTGGAAGCCTCCGGCATATACACGTTCTTCACGGAACTCGGCGGGCGCTTCTATCGGATTGCCGGGATCACTTCCGACACCCTCACCCGCGACCCGGGTTATGACTTCTTCATGATCGGGAAAATGCTGGAACGGACCGAGAGCGTGGCGCGCCTGCTGGATGTGAAATATCACTTCCTGCTGCCGCGCGCGGAAGACCTCGGTGGTTCGGTCGACCTGCTGCAGTGGGCCGCGCTGCTCAGAAGCGCTTCGGCGTTGGAAGCGTATCGCCGCGTCTACGGCAACGCGATCGAGGTCGAGCGCGTGGTGGAAATGCTCCTCTTCGATGAGTCATTTCCGCGCTCGGCACGCTTTTCGATGAACCGCCTGGAAGCCTCGCTGGAGAGAATCGCCGCCCTGCCCGCGAATGGAAACCACCAGCCGCCGGAGGCACGAGCCCTGGCCAGTGCCAAGTTGGCCAACCTGCTCAAGTCGATCAGCGTCAGCGAGGTAATCGCCGGCGGACTGCACGAGTACCTTCTGCAGATCGAAGACGAATGCACCAATATCGGCGAGCTGCTTTCGGCCGAATACCTGCGCTTCGAGTAATCAATCATGCGTTTCAAGACTATCCATACCACCCGATTCAGCTACGACCTGCCGGCCTACGAGTCGCACAACCAGCTTCGGCTCAAGCCGCTCAGCTGCGAGCGTCAGCGTTTGCTTCAGTTCCGCCTGAGCAGCGACCCCCCGGCCTCGGTGCTCGAATACGAAGACGGATTCGGCAACACCGTCCATTCGGTTTCGGTTTATCCCGCCCACCAGGAGCTCTCCATTGTCGTCGAGTCGCTCGTCGATCGCCTGCCCGAACCGCAGAGCCAATTTCCGCGCGTGCGCTTTTCCGAGTATCTCACCGACGATGATTCCCGCAGCAGGGAGCAATATGATTTTCTGCACGCCAGCCGCTATGTACCGTTCAGCGAAAGGTTGCGGAAATTCTTCTGGGCGACGCGACCCGATCAGCGCGAGGATGTTGCCCAGTACGTAAGACGCACGGTTGGCTACATCCGGGACCAGTTCCACTACGAAAAAGGCGCCACCAGCGTGCACTCGAACCTGGACGAAATCCTGAGCGCGGGATGCGGCGTGTGCCAGGACTTTGCGCACCTGGCCATCGGCGTGCTCCGCCTGGCGGGAGTGCCCGCGCGCTACGTGTCCGGCTACCTGGCACCGGAACCGGTGCAGAATCGCAAGGAGCCGGTCAACGAAATGGCGAGCCATGCCTGGGTCGAGGCGTTGCTGCCGAACGCGGGCTGGGTGGGTTTTGATCCAACCCATCGCGGCCGGGTTACCGAGCGCCATATCCGGGTCGCGATGGGACGCGACTACGCCGACGTGCCCCCGCTGCGCGGCGTTTATCGAAGCGCCGGCAAACGTCAGAGCATGACCGTCGAACTGCGGATCGACGAAACCGAAAACGAGACCGAGCTCAACGCCCAGGTTCAGCAGCAGAACCAGCAGCAGCAGTAAGCCGCGGCCGACCCAGCCGCTGATGCTGGCGCATCACCTCGCGCAGATCATCATGATCGATCCCGGGAATCCGGTGCCCGTCGATGCCCACCATCGTCTCGCCCGCTACCAGCGCGTTCACAATGGCTTCTTCGGTCGCGTGCACGGCGGCGGCGAATAGTGGATCCATTCGCCAGTTGTCGAGCATCGCGGCGCGGGTCACCGCGCCGCTCCCGCGCGAGCGTGCAAGATTTGCCGTGCTGAAGGCCAAGAAGAGATCCCCTGAACCGTTGCCCGACACGCTGCCGGTGCGCGCCAACCCCATCGACAGACGCCGTGCGACGCGTTTCAGCTGATGCGGCAGGAGCGGTGCATCGGTCGCCGCGACGATGATTATCGATCCCAGCTCGCGATCGCGCGCATCGAGCGCGGGACGCAGATGTTTTCCGACCGCCACGCCGGCGACCATCAACTCGGGCGCCCGCCCGCAGTTGAGCTGCACCAGCACACCGAGCGTGTAGCCGCCCTCGTTGCGGGCCAGCTTTCGCGACGCGGTTCCGATTCCGCCTTTCCATCCATAGCCAATCATGCCGGTGCCGCCTCCGACATTTCCCTCGCCGACCGCTCCACCCCGCGCCGACTTGAGCGCCTGCCAGGTATGGTGCGGCTTCACGTGAAATCCGTCGGTGTCGTTCAGGTAGCCATCCCAGGTTTCCGCTACCACCGGCAACGACCAGGGCTGCAACCGGCGCTTGCCTTCGATCTGCCACTGAATGACCGCGTCGCGCACGACACCCACGCTGTGAGTGTTGGTGATCATGATCGGTGAGGAGAGCAGCCCGGATTCCTCGATCCACGCCGTTCCCGTCATCTCACCGTTGCCGTTGAGCGAAAAGTAACCGGCAAACAGCGGTGACGAGTCACGCGATCCGCGTGGCAGGATCGCGGTTACACCGGTACGCACCGGGCCGCGGCCGACCACCAGCTTTCCGTGCCCGCGCACGATGGTGACATGCCCGACCGCGACACCGGCGACGTCGGTGATCGCGTTGTTGCGCCCCGGATGACCCTCGAAGGAAATCCCGAGGTCACGGGCTCGAGGTTTGCGCCGAGTTGGTTCAGATTTCATGGGCACAGGATTAGCTCGCGAGAATACCCACGGCCACCCTTGTGCGGCTGCGCTACCCGGACCGTCTGTGCTATGCGCTTTGAACCAGATGCGGCTCAGAGTTGGATACTCCGCGCTCTTTTTGACCGCGGTCCTTGCAGCGGCCCAGTTCTCCGCATTCGCACAGGCGCCGCCGCAAACCGTGGACATCAGCGACCCGCAGGCCGGGGGCACGGTGATGGTGTTCGCGGGCGATACGGTCCAGGTGCGGCTCCATACCACGCCGGGAACCGGCTATTCGTGGAAAGTCACCCAGGTAAACCGTGCAATCCTCGCGCTTCAGTCGGCGCCGGTTTTTGTTCCACCACCGCCGGGCATTCCCGGCGCTGAGGGGCACACGGTCTTCAACTTCCTGGCGGCAGCGGCGGGAAGTTCAACCTTGCAGCTCGCCTACACCGGACCTGCGCAAAAGGGAGCGGCGCCCGCGCGAACCTTCAGCGTCGGTGTGACCGTGCGGCCGGCCAGCGAGCGGCCATTACCACAACCCTAAGGGTTCTTGCAGGACCCGCGTGCCCATCGCGGAAATCGGACCGCCAACGAAGTAAATCGAGGGTCGACTGCGCGATCCAAGGCCGCTATCAGCTGGAATATCAGCATGCGTGGATGGCCGCGGCGCTCGACGGGAGGGCAGGCATGCGAGTCGTTCCCAGGCGCAGATCCCGGCAAAGATTGGGTGGAGAACACCCGCCTCAAGACCACCAGGAACCAGAGCTCGCGAGGGCCACTTCATCGACCCGTTGCCCGGGCCCGACCGCAATTGTGTCTCGATACACCCCTTGTACCGGGTGGAATGTAACGCTCTCTGTAAGTTCTTTAGATCACAAGGCTACGAATCCTCAAAAGTTGAATACTTTGGTGGAGTCTTCGTGCGGCTCGCCTCTTGCTCTACTGCGCATCGGAACGAGCTGATTTGCCAGGGGGGAGAGGCGGTCGTTGTTCTGATGGCACCCCCCGGACCCCCCGACCGTGTTCTATCAAGACAGCCTTCTTACCAAAGAGCGACCTTGGCCGTGTTGGTGCTCGGCCTTTGCCTTGCAGCCACCGCATGCGCCAGCCAAGCCTCCCTGGCCGATCGGACTTTCTTTCGCCCCGAATACGAAGTTGATACTCACGGACGCAAGACCTGGTTCGATCGTCTGGTAGAAACTGATCCCGGTGGCTTCAAGACCCATGTGGCGGCAGACTACGAGTCCGTCGCCCCGGCCCGCATCGCAGTATTGCCGTTCGAGGACACGGGCAGCGCGCAGTTCGTGGTCGACAAGATTGCGCTGACCGCCCGCAGTCCGGAACAGCAGGCCGACTGGGCGTGGACTCACTCGAACCGGCTCCGCCGCGCCGTGGACGGTTATCTTTCCTCGAGGGAGTTCCTGGTCGCAAACCTGATCCAGGTCGACCAGATAATGAAAGAACATCGCATTTACGACGCAGCGAGCCTTGCGCGAATCTCGCCGCAGACACTAGGCGGAATGCTCGGGGTCGATGCAGTGGTCTACGGCGAGGTCACCCACTACGAGGCGTACTACTTGGCGCTGGTGTCCGCCTACGAGGTGGGCGTGAAGATCCGCATGGTCTCGACCCATGACGGCCGCGAGTTGTTCGCCGCGGAAGGAAGCCGTTACGACGTCGATGTGGCACCTGCGTTCGATCCCGTGGATATTGCAATTAACTCTGCGTTCACGCTGCTTCAGCTTCGCGATATCGTCCTGGCTCGCGCCGAGGACGAGAGTGCACGTGAAATAATCCTACGCATCCCGCGATCGCAGCGCCTGCAGGACGAGCTGATCGAGGAAGCAACGGACGCGCCGTCGCGGACTCGGCAGGAGAATGTAGCGACCCTGCAAAGGGAGGGCGCTCCCCAGGCACCTTCCGGAGTCGAGCCCGCATCGATGAGCCTCCCCACCGAGTGAACTCCACACTCTGTCGGCGGCTGCAATTCGCCGATGATGACAGTAGTCTCGACGTGCTGCGGCCGCAGGCTCGACGCCGGTCGTTTCGCCACAAGAACAGCCACTGCGTGATGCGGACGTTGTAGCGCCGCGACCAGGTGCGAGCACCTCAAGGCCAGGTTGTGCAAGACTTGTGAAGCTGAAAATCTGCTGGCCGGAGAGTCGCGACGGCACGTGCCCGGGGGCCATCGCGACTTTGAGCACCCACCTCGGCGTGGGCTGGAACAAGCGCAAGGCCGGGGCGGATTGCGGCCAGCCCCGGTTCGCGCGATTCTGGGCTGGTTCCAACAATGGTAACGCGAACCCCGATTGCCTTATGACGACGGCAAGTGAGCTCAGTGTGGCCGAATATTTCGCGCGCCTGGCGAGCAGCTACGGGGCGGGCGAGTACTATCGCAAACGGCGCGCCGCCGCGCTCACGGAGATCGAGCGACGGCTCGGGAAGATCGAGAGCCTGCTCGATCTCGGCTGCGGCAACGGCACCTACCTGAGCGGGTTTCGAGAGGCAATCGATCCGAAATTCCTGGTGGGCGCCGATCTTTCGTTCCGAATGGCCCAGGAGGCTTCGCGCCGGCGGGTGACGAGCGCGATCGTCGTCGCCGACGCCACACTGTTGCCGTTTCGCTCCACTTCGTTCCGCGCGATTTTCTGCAGTCACGTGCTGCAGTTCGTCGCCGACCTGGCGCGTTGCGTTGCAGAGATCTCGCGTTGCCTGGCGCCCGCTGGCACTTTCATTATCGCGGGCGGCGAATTTGGAGTGGGCGAGCGACTGAAAACGCTGCTCGGCGAGGTACGCTGGGGCGCTTTGCGGGCCGAACTGCCGCGGCCCCGTAACGCCAGGACTCGCCACAGCCTGGGCGACTATCAGAACGCCGCGCAGCGGGCGGGACTGAGCGTGGAACCGCAAGGAGTTGATTTCACGGTAAGCTGCGCCGACCTGGCTGAATTCTATCGCGTGCGCTGGCTCCCATTGTGCGAGTCAAGCGCGCAGGTGACTCTTGGCGGGGTCCTTGACGAGCTGGTGTCCGAACGGGGCAGCGAGTCCTTCCAGATGAACGAATCGTTACTTTTCTGCCAGCAAAGCCGCCCCACCGTGACGTCAAGTTAACTCACCAAGGAATGCCGCCGCCTTGACCCTCTGTCCGCCGGTGGCCCGATGTTAACCAAAATCCGCGTGCAACGTCTTAGATAGTGAGGATTATGAAACCCACCCCCCTGCATACGGGAAGTACACTGGCGGTGGACCACGAACGGATTTACCGCGCGCATAAGGCCAGGATCTTTAACCTGTGCAGATTGTTGCTCCGTGATTCAGACGAGGCCGAAGACGTCGCGCAAGAAGTTTTCCTGCGGGCCTTCGAGCGCATCGGCTCCCAGGAGACACCCAAGGTGTGGGAGGCGTGGCTGGTGCGGGTCGCAGTCAACGCCTGCCGCGATCGGCAGCGCTCGGCGTGGTGGAAGAGCCGCAGAAGACCGGGCGACCTCGATGAGCTTGCTCCCTGGCTTTCGGTTTCGAGCGAGGAACAGGCCCGCAGCAAGGAATGGCAGTCGCGAGTCTGGCAGGCGCTGCGTGCGTTGAATAACCGGCAACGCAACGTGTTCGTCCTCCGCTACATAGAAGGATGGTCGACCAACGACGTGGCAGAAACCCTGGGCTTGACCGCCGCCGCCGTGAAGACACACCTGTTTCGCGCGGTCCGACATCTCCGCAGGGTGGTGGAACGCTAATGAAAAATTGTCTCAGTGAAAAAATCCTGTTGCTGCTGCACGACGGCGAAGGTTCCGTCGCCGAGCGCACCCATCTGGAAAGCTGTCTCAGTTGCGCGCGTCGCTACCGGCTGCTCGCGGACGATATCAAGGAAGTCGTCACGATTCTGAAACAGCCGCCACCCGCATCGGCAGCGCCCGGTCGGCGGATGTACGCCTGGATGCGATGGTCACTGGCCGCCGCGGTTGTCGCGGTAGCGTTCCTGTTGGGACGAATGACCACCGCAGGAGTTCTGGGCGGTTCCAGCTTCCACGCTCGCGCAACCTCGCGCACCCGCGTCGCATCGGCCGGCGGCTCAACTGCCGGTGCGAACGGTATCGCGCCAACCTACGCGCTCTATATCGACAACCTGATTGGCAGCCAGGACGAGGCAGACCCGGGCCAGTTGGGAGTCGCGGACGCCTGGGAGACAGATTCAGATTCGGATGGACTTTGAACTCCGCGCACAAGCGAGAGTTGATAAGGATAAGGAGTAGAACCTATGAAACGTCGGTTTGGTTTGAGTGTGGCGGGGGGAGTGCTCGCCGTGGCGCTGGTTTCGGGCGCGGCTTATGCTCACGGTTTCGGCGGAGATCATCATGGCCTGATCCCGCCGATCGTCGGTCACCTGGTTTCGCACGATCAAATGCGTGCGATTTTCGAAGCAGATAAGAGCAATCTAAAGAGCCTGCATTCGGCGGCAAGATCCGCAAACGAACAGCTCGAAAACGATTTGATCGCCGGTAAGGACACCACCACGGACCTGCAGGCGGTCCAGACCGCACAGAACAACCTCATGGCCGAAAAGGTCAAACTCGCGCAGCAGGTTCTTGCCACCCTGACTACCGCGCAGCGCACCCAGGTGTCGAATTTCATGACCCAGTGGCGCGCGCTCAAGCAGCAGCAGTGGCAACTGTTCCAGCAGTACGACGGTGCGCCCCAGGCGCCGCAGGGCAGTGGTGAGTAAGATCGCCGGGGTATTTAAGACCTGCAAGGGTCCCGTGCGACCTCAAAAAAAGGCGCCGGCGTGAGGCCGGCGCCTTTTTCTTCTCCCAAAGAACCTGCTCGACGCCGCTAGTCTAGTGACTTGCGAAACCGCCGCACGCTGATGGACAGCATTATGGTGGCGAGGAAGACCAGCGCCAGCACTTGCGGCGCCAGCACCCTCGCTTCGCTGCCTTTGAGGAAGGTGTCCCGTATGATCACCAGGTAGAAGCGCAACGGGTCGAGGTAGGTCAGGTACTGCAGCGCCACCGGCATGGCGCTGATGGGAAATGAGAACCCTGACAGGGTGATGCCGGGAGTGATGACAAAGAAAGAGGCGATCATCGCCTGTTGCTGGGTCGAGGAAATCGTCGAAATGAGCAACGCGGCGCCCAGCACGCTCACCAGAAAGACCGCGGTACCGACGGTAAACACGAGGTAGCTCCCGCGAAACGGAACCTGGAACCATAGTCTCCCGATCAGCGTGATCGCGATCGCCTGGGTCATCGCGATAAAGAAAAACGGCAGGGTCTTTCCGAGAATGAACTCGAGGCGCGAGATCGGACTGACCATCACCTGTTCCAGCGTTCCGACTTCCCGTTCCCGCACAATCGCGAACGCGGCCAGAGTGAGGCACGAAGTAAACAGGATGCTGCCCACGGTGCCAGGCACGAAAAACCACTGGCTCTCGAGGTTCGGGTTGTACCAGGGGCGTCTGGCAAGTTCGACATTCGGCATGTGCACTGCGATCGACGGCGCCTTGCGCATCAGATTGTCATGGGCATAGTCCTGGGCGAACCCGTTGGCGATTTCGTTGATGTAGCCCAGCGCGATCAGCGCGGTGTTGGAGTCCGTTCCATCCAGGATGACTTGCACGGGCGCGGTCTGGCCCTTGCGCAACAGTTCGGCAAACCCGGGCAGGATCTGGATTGCGAGCGACACTTTGCCGTGATCGATCTGATCGGAAATCTGATGGCGGTTCTCCAGGGTTGCCGCGAGCTCGAAATGCCCGTTGGACTCAAAGCGGCTCAACAACTCGCGGCTCTCGTACGAGTGGTCGAGGTCGAGTACCGCCATGCGCACGTGATGGAGTTCAAAGGTGGCCGCGTAGCCATAGATCAGGACCTGGAGAATCGAAGGCACGAACAGGCCGAAGCGGGCGCGAGGATCGCGGAACAGCTGGATTAGCTCCTTGATCAGCATCTGTCTCAGGCGGTTCAGCACGTTCTCACTCCGCTAGAGGGACTTCTTGAAAGACCGCAGCGCCAGGGTGGACAGAATCGCGGCAAATATGGTCAGTGCCAGAAGCTGCGGGAGTAATGGTCCGAGACCTGCACCTTTCAGGAAGATGACCTTGACCAGCGACAGGTAGTAACGAGCGGGGAACAGAAGGGTTATGGCTCTGATGACCAGCGGCATCTGGTCGATGGGAAACACGAACCCGGAAAGCAGGAAGGTCGGGAGAAAGCTGGTCACCAGCGAAATCTGGCTGGCCGCGAGTTGCGACTTGGTCGCCGCGGAAATCCAGTATCCGAGCAACAATACCACCGCCAGGAAGAGCGAGGTCGCCAGCAGCATCAGCCAGACCGAGCCGCGAAACGGCACCTCAAACCACCACACGGCGATTACCGCGCAGAAGGCGGTGTCGAGCAGGCCCAACACGAAGTACGGAACCAATTTCCCTACCGTGACCTCCAACGGGGTGACCGGCGTCGAGATCAGCTGCTCCATGGTGCCGCGCTCCCACTCGCGCGCCATGGTCAGCGAGGTGAGGAAGGTTCCCACCACTACCATCACCAGCACCACCACCCCGGGCACGATGAAGTTGCTGCTGTCGAGGTCCTCGTTGAACCAGCTGCGGGAATCGATCGAGATTGGAGCCTGGGTTTCGGTCAGGCCGTGGGACTGAAAGTACTGGATTTGTACGTCCGCCGAATATCCAGCCACCACGGCGTCGGCGTAGCCGAAGATGAGGTTGGCGGTATTGTCGTCGGTCGCATCGACGATCCCCTGTACATCGACGGTGCCGCCCTTGCGAAGCTGCTCGGAGAAGTCGTTGGGTATGACCACGCCGAGACTGCACTGCCCCGAATCGATCGCGGCGGTCAGACTGCGATAGTCGGTATTCAGCATGACAATTCGAAAGTACGGCGAGGCCTGGAAATGCTTGAGCAGGTCCTGGCTCTGCTGGCTGCCCTCGCGATCGAAGATGCACACCGGGACGTTCTTCTGATCGAGGCTGATCCCGTACCCCATCAGCATCATCAGCATCGCCGGCATGAGAAACACGATCGCGAGGCTGCGCGGATCGCGGCGAATCTGCACCACTTCCTTGCGCCCGATCGCAATTACCCGATTGAGGTTCATGGCTGCTCCGGGTGAACCTCACTCGCCGGCGCCTCGGAACCGTTGCGCTGGTCGCCGGTCAGCGCCACAAAAGCGTCTTCCAGGCTGGGGCGGATTCGTGCGATACGGCGAACCTGGATGCCGCCCGCCTTCATCGCAGCCTGCATCGTCGGCATCGCCTCCTCGGCATCACCCACGACAATGTGAAGTGCATTGCCGAACACCGCCGCATCGCGAACCCCCCTGGCAGCCTTGGCGAGCTCGAGCGCGCGCCCCAGCGGTGCAGCCTCTATGGTCAGCAGGTCGCCGTTGACCGAATTGAACTTGAGCTGGCTCGGCGTGCCAAGGGCGATGAGGCGGCCACGGAAGATCAGTGCGAGGCGGTTGCAGTATTCCGCTTCATCCATGTAGTGGGTGGTGACAAAAACCGTGACGCCCTCGGCGCTCAACTCCTGGATCAATTCCCAGAATCGCCGGCGGGATAGCGGGTCCACTCCCGAAGTTGGTTCATCCAGAAAGATGATCGGAGGGCGATGCAGTACTGCGCAGCCGAGCGCGAGCCGCTGCTTCCACCCACCGGAAAGCGTGCCGGTGATGCTTTCTTCCCGGCCGGTCAGGCCCGCCATGTTGAGTGCCCAATCGATTCGTTCCTTGAGCTGGTTGCCGGTAACATTGTAGAGCCCGCCGTAAAACCGCAGGTTCTCGATGACCTTCAAATCGTTGTACAGGGAGAACTTCTGCGACATGTAGCCGATGCGACGGCGAATCTGCTCTGGCGAGCGGACCACGTCGAAGCCGGCGACTTCGGCGCGGCCCGAGGTGGGGTGCAGCAGCCCGCACAGGATCCGGATGGTGGTTGATTTGCCGGAACCATTGGGGCCCAGGAATCCAAACACTTCGCCCGGAAGGGTTTCGAAAGTGACGCGATCGACAGCGGTAAATGTCCCGAACCGCTTGACCAGATCCCGTACGACGACCGAGTTTTCCATTCAGGCCGCCTCGAGCTCGGTAGTGGTGGCGGATACGAACAGGTCCTCGATGCTCGGCGGAACCTGGGTGGCCTCCTGGTATTCGATGCCCGCGGCGTCAAGCCTTCTGGTGATTTCCGCCAGGCGATGCGGTCCATCGTCGACGAAAACGTGGATCGCATCACCCACCAGCACGGTTCCGGTCACCCCGGGCGCGTGGCGCAGGCGGTCGCGCAGCTCGCGGGCTTCGCTGGAGACTATCGATAGAACCGCACCCGGCATGGTCGCCTTCAATCGCTCGGGCTCGTCACACAACAACACCCGCCCCTTGTTCAGAAGGGCCAGTCGATTGCAACGTTCGGCCTCGTCGAGATAGGCGGTCGAATTGAGAATCGTGACGCCCTGACCCACCAGCGAATAGAGCATGCCCCAGAACTCGCGGCGCGAAACCGGGTCCACACCGTTGGTCGGCTCATCGAGCAACAACACCCGCGGTGTATGAATCAACGCGCAGACCAGTCCGAGTTTTTGCTTCATTCCGCCGGACAGATTGCCCGCCAGTCGCGAGCGAAACCCGCTCATCCCGCATGCCGCAAGAAGCGGCAGCACCCGTTCATCGCGGACCTTGCGCTTGACACCGAACAGATCTGCGTAGAACCGGATGTTCTCATCCACGGTAAGGTCCTCGTAGAGCCCAAAGCGTTGCGGCATGTAGCTGATGCAGCTCTTGACCGATTCGGGATCGGCCACCACGTCGCAGCCGGCGACCACGACGTCGCCACTGTCCGGCGGCAGAATACCGGCCAGCATCCGCATCGTGGTGGTCTTGCCCGCCCCATCCGGGCCTACCAGCCCGAAGATTTCACCGCGGCGGACCGAGAAGCTCAGGTGATCGACGGCGACCACTTCGCCGAAGGCCTTGACCAGATCGCGGCCCTCAATGTCCGAGGACGGGCTGTCCATTGATAGAGTCTTCCGTACGCGGCTTGCCAAGCTCGATGAGCGCGTCGGCGGGCATGCCTGGCTTGAGTTCGTGATTCGGATTGTCGACGTCGATCTTGATTCGATACACCAGCGTCACGCGTTCCTGGTGGGTCTCGACGCTCTTGGGCGTGAACTCCGCGCTCGACGAGATGAACGAGATTCGGCCCGGATATTTTCTGCCGGGATAGCTGTCGGTGGTGACGGTAGCGTGCTGCCCCCAGCGGATCTTGCCAAGATCAGTTTCGCTGATGTAGGCGCGCAACCATACGTGATCGAGATCGGCGAGCGTCACCACCGGGGTCCCCGGTTGCATCACTTCTCCGAGCTCGGTCTGTCGCACCACGATGACGCCCGAGAAGGGCGCGCTCAGCACCGTATAGCCAAGCGTGATCTTTGCAAGCCGCAAGGTTTCCTGAGCGTTCTTCACGCCGGCCTCCGCGGCCGCGATGTTTTCCGCGGCGACCCCCACCATTGCCTGGTCGTGTTTGAGCGACGCCGCGGATTGCTTCATCGCGGTCTCGGCGAGGTCGCGGCTCTGCGTCGAGGTCGCGTTCTCCTTCCATAGTTCCTGGTAGCGCTGATCGTCGACGTTCTTCTCGGCAAGGTCGGCCCGGTCGTTGGCGACGGTGTGCTGCGCCGCGAGCAGGTTCTGCCGCGCCGACGCG
This sequence comes from Deltaproteobacteria bacterium, assembly GCA_019237115.1. Classification (GTDB taxonomy): domain Bacteria; phylum Desulfobacterota; class Binatia; order Binatales; family Binataceae; genus JAFAHS01. Next base: position 5,758 of record JAFAHS010000232.1, on the reverse strand, counting down.
AGTTGCTGTTGCTGGACCAGCACGGCGGCCTCGGCGACCGCGACCTGCTGCCGGTAGTTGGAGTCATCGACCCGCGCGATGAGCTGCCCTTTCTCGACCCACTGTCCTTCGTCGAAGGGCAACTCAACTATCCGCGAAGTGACGTCCTTGAAGCTCACGAGACTTTGATGCGCCTCGATGTTGCCGGAGACCATCAATTCACCTGCCGCCACGCCTTCGCGGGAAAGCTGCCAGTAGAGGGCCGCCGCGCCCGCACCCGCGAGCACGACCAGGGCCAGCAGCAGGCCGCGCTTCCTGGAAGAACGCGGTGCGGCGTCGTCGCTGCCGGTTCGCTGCTGGACGGGGCTGGTTTGCACATTCATCGGTGGGAACGCCTGAAGTTATTGACTTACGAGTCAGTCAATAATACTGTCGAACATGTGTCAAGCGATCGCGCGGCGGCGCCCGCCCATCGAATTCGCCCTTCAATTCGGCAGCGCCGCAAGGAACAGCGTCCCGGCGAAATCATCGAAGCCGCAGTGCAGGAATTCGCGCGGCGCGGTTTCGCCGCAACCCGGCTGGAAGACGTGGCAGAACGTGCGGGCGTGACCAAGGGCACAATCTATTTTTACTTCAAGGACAAAGAGGACCTGTTCAAGGCGGCAGCGCGAAGTTCGCTCGAGCCGGCGCTCAACGAGATCGAAGCGCTGGGCGCACATTTCGAAGGCTCTGCGGAAGAGGCGCTGCGCGTCCATCTCACCGCGATCTATCCAAAGCTGGTAAAAAATCCTCGTGCCGGACAGATTCTGCGGCTGATAATCGCCGAGGGTCCGCAGTTTCCAGAACTCGTGGAATTCTACTACGCGGAGATCATCTCGCGCGGGATCGCCATCTTAAGGCAGGTGCTCGAACGGGGCGTCGCTCGCCATGAATTCCGCCGCACCCCGGCGGTGGATTTTCCGCAGACCGTCATGGCTCCTGCTATCACCGCCTTCATCTGGAACCTCATGCTCGGTAAACACCACGCGCTGGACTTCGATGCCTACGCAAGCGCCCACCTCGACCTGGTGCTCAACGGCTTGAAGGTCAAAAGCAAATAGCGATCGCCGGGCCCAGGCGTTGACCGCGATGGATTCGCCCGATACCTCCAGAGCCAAGGAGGATCACATGGACTGCTCCCATGACCGCGCAGCCCAGCATTGCGGCAACCTCGTTGCCCTTAAACAGGTCACCGTCCACAACCGGCAGATAGCGACGCCGTTTTAGCGTGCGCAGCGCCGTCCTGCTCCTGACCCTGGCCCTTGCCAGTGCCCTCCAGAGTTGGGCCGTTTATCCATGGATGGTACTGCCGCCGACCCCAGCGCTGCCCGGGGCCACGCGCAGCGGTTTCGCGCCGGTCAATGGAGTCCGTCTGTGGTATGCGGAGTTTGGACAGGGTCCGCCGGTCATCCTGCTCCACGGTGGTCTCGCCAATTCAAATTACTGGGGACTGCAGGTGCGGGCGTTGGCACCGACCTATCACGTGATCGTTGTGGACAGCCGCGGTCACGGACGCAGCTCGCGGAATGCCGCGCCGATTGGTTACGATTTGATGGCGTCGGACGTGCTCGCCTTGATGGACTACCTTCACCTCGACAAGGCGGCCATCGTCGGATGGAGTGACGGGGCGATTATCGGACTCGAGATGGCGATTCACCACCCCGAGCGGGTCTCACGGCTCTACGCTTTTGCCGCGAATTCAAATCCTTCCGGAGTGAAGGAGGTCAGCCAAAGCCCGGTCTTCACCGAGTTTACCGCCCGCGCTGCCACCGAGTACGCGCGGCTCTCTCCCACTCCCGGTCAATTCAAACAGTTCGTCGCCGACATCGAGCACATGTGGGCCACCCAACCCGACTTCACCGACGCGCAACTGAAGGGGATTGCAGTACCGGTATGGATCGTCGACGCCGACCACGACGAGGCGATCAAGCGCGAGAACACCGATCTGATGGCGTCGTTAATCCCGGGCGCGGGCGAATTGATCCTCCCGCAAGTGAGCCACTTTGCATTTCTGCAGGATCCCGCGATGTTTAACCAAACCCTGTTGCAGTTTCTCTCGCCAACTTCCCGGCCGGCCGGCTTGCGCGCCGCGCGCGGGCTCGAGTGACGAGGCAGTCGCCGGTTCCAGGACACTTACCTTTAAGGTAATTGTCGTCCGCGAAATTGTCGTCCACCCTGAGCTTCACCGAGCAATCTGCTCACAGGAGGTAGCTACCCATGTCAGCACAGGAAGAAATCAAACGCGCGGCCGATCAAATCATTGCAGCGGCGAGCAAGGGAGATTTCGGGCCGTTCATCACTGCACTGGATGATGACGTCGAGATCTTCGACCACGTCCCGTATCGGTTCGACAACAAGGAGAGCTTTCTTGAGTACCTGCAGAGCACGGTGGCCGGGGCGGAGTCGACCACCTTCTCGTTCCACCAGCCCTCCTACCGAGCCATCACCGAAACCGCCGCTGTGATCAACTCGTACGATCGGCTGGCGACCACGCCTAAGGGCGGAGGCGCTCCCAGGGTCCAATGCGGACGGACCACCATGGTACTCGCCAAGCGCGGGTCCCAGTGGAAGATCGTGAGCGCGCACTTTTCTCCGCTTCCCAAGGAGTAGCCGGACACGGCAAGGGGCAGAGCGAAATTGCCCTGCCCTTTGTCAAAACCCGCCGCAGTGCCGCGCGGCGGACGGGAGATCCACCCTTTACGCGCGCGCCTCCGGAAAGATGCGCCAGGAAGTCCTCGGAGTAAAATTTGTTGCAAATCGTCTCGGACCGAATCGCCGAGCGCAGTTTCGAAGCGGCCGATCGGATTGCGGCTCTCCGTCCGTGTGCGAGTAATCGCTCGAGAACACATACAGATCTGTTGCGACTGATCGATGAACGAGCCGACTTCCTCGAACACTAGGGTGGCTTGCGCCTTGCGCAGGGGTCGAGTGACGGTTCGGTCATCACCCCCTTGTGCCGTTAGCGCCTCGACGTCATTGTCTTCCACCAAATCGTCTTTTACCCTGACCTTGATCGGCCAACCTGCTCACTCGAGGAAGCGACCAATGTCAGCACACGAAGAGCTCAAACGGGCGACTGACCAAATCCTCGCCGCGGCCAGCAAGGGAGATTTCGGGCCGCTCGTCACCGCGTTGGATGATGAGGTCGAGGTCTTCTCCGAAGACGTTCCCTATCGCTTCGACGGCAGGGAGAGCTATCTGGCGTTCCTACAGATCGCGGCCGCAGGAGCGGAGTCAACCACGATCTCGTTCCACCAGTCATCCTGCCGAGCCATCAGCGAAACCACCGGCGTGATCAACTCCTATCATCGCCTGGCAGCCACACCAAAGGGCGGTGGCATGCCAAGGGTTCAATGCGGGCGTACGACCTTGGTACTGGCAAAGCGCGGCTCGCAATGGAAGATCGTGAGCGCACATTTTTCTCCGCTTCCGAAAGAGTAGCGCCACGCGGGCACAAGGGCGGCGCTGAGCTGCCCCCCTTTCTCGAAACCCGCCGCGCTGGCCGCGCGGCGGGCTAGGAGCTCGCGCTTACACGCGCGCCGCGGGGAAAATGCGCAGGAAGTTCTCGGAGTAAAATTTGTTGCGAATCGTCTCGGAGCGATCGCCGAGCGCGGTTTCGAAGCGGCCGATCGGATTGCGCCCACCTTCCGTGTGCGGGTAATCGCTCGAGAAGAGGTACAGGTCGGGGTGCGACTGATCGATGAACGCGCCGACCTCCTCGAACACGTAGGGCGTGAAAGCCATCTGCTGGATGATCTGCTCGGAGGGCTTGCGCTTGAAACCAGCTATGCTGGTGTCGGTCTTGCGCCAGATTCCCACCGTCCAGTCGAGCCGGGTAAGCATCGCCGGTACCCATCCCGCACCCAGTTCTATGGCTGCTCCGCGCAGCCTCGGGAACCGCTCGAAGACGCCATCGATGAGCATCATCGATATGAAGGTCTCGATCGCCTGATGCAGGATCGCCATGTCCTTGGTGCGCAGGTTCTCGCCACCGCCCATCCAGTCCTTCACCGCCGGTCGCCCGTTGTTCATCCATTCGCGCGCGGACTGCAGCGGCGCGCCTCCGACGTGCATGACGAACGGGGTATCCGCCTCGACCAGGCGGGCCCAGAACCGATCGAACGCGACATGCCCCGGCGCCTTGTCACCGCAGGTACGATGCGGAATCCAGATAGCTTTCAGGCCCGAGCGCAGCGCAAATTCGAGCTCGTCGAGCGCGAGATCCGGATCGTCGAGTGGTACCGCCGCGACGCCCATCAAGCGTTGGTCGGCAGAGCAGAAGTCGACCATGTGGCGATTGTGGGCGCGCGCCGCCCCGTAGCGCAGCTTCGGGGCAATCCTGGCGTCGGCCGAAAACGGCATGGCGAGGCTGTGGGTCGCGAACACCAGCTGTTTTTTGAAACCGAGCAAGTCCAGCGCCTGCCTGCGCTCGCGGCCGTCGAAGGCGCCCAGCGCCTGAATTTCCTTCGATCGCTCGATGAGGTGATCGCCCATCGCAAGCTGTTGCGCGATGTGCTCCGGGGTATGGTGTCCACCGCGGGCCATGATCTCGGCCACTTCCTCGTCGGTGACCAGCGAGGCGCTGTAGCTGACCGCCGGCATCTCGGCGCGCAGCTCCGGGTCGGAATACTTCTGAAGAAAATCCGGGAGCTCCATGATGTGGCTGTCGGCGTCGTAGAAGGCGCGTTGCTCGGATGCGTATGCCATGAGAGTTCCTCTGCAGGTCCTAAAGTTTTGGCGCAAGAGCGATCTAAGCACTAACCGTGACCAGCGGCCAGAACCGGGATGTGCAAGACAGGCTGCCCAACCAAGCTGCCTGTACGGGATCTGTGGTTGTGGGAACTCGTCGCGAACCCCGCCGGAAATAAAAGGCGGAGCATTTCTGCTCCGCCCACAGAATTTCCCGGCCGCGTCCTACTCTCCCGTGACGCCTTCGGTCACAGTACCATCGGCGCTGAAGGGCTTAACTGCCGTGTTCGGGATGGGAACGGGTGTTTCACCTTCGCCATGGCGACCGGAAACCTTGCGCGCTGGTGGCGCGGCTTAAGCTTTCCGACAAGCTGAATGTAGGGTCTTCGTAGAAGTTTTCAGGAGCCTTGGGTGCGATTCCTGCTCGCGGGACAGATTCGGCGTAGCGATAGACAACTCCGAACCTGGATGGCCCGCACGCTATCAAGTCGATACTCAGTGAGTAGTCGAATTGATAAAGCGATGGTCAAGCCGCACGGCCGATTAGTACTGGTCAGCTCCACACCTTTCAATGCTTCCACCTCCAGCCTATCAACGTCCTTGTCTAGAACGGGCCTTTAGGATCTTGCGATCGGGATACCTAATCTCAGGGTGGGCTTCCCGCTTATATGCTTTCAGCGGTTATCCCTTCCGGACTTGGCTACCCGGCTATGCAGCTGGCGCTACAACCGGTCCACCAGAGGTCCGTCCGTCCCGGTCCTCTCGTACTAAGGACAGCTCCCTTCAAGTATCCTTCGCCCACGGCGGATAGGGACCGAACTGTCTCACGACGTTCTGAACCCAGCTCGCGTGCCACTTTAATCGGCGAACAGCCGAACCCTTGGGAGCTACTCCACCCCCAGGATGTGACGAGCCGACATCGAGGTGCCAAACCTCCCCGTCTATGTGAACTATTGGGGGAGATAAGCCTGTTATCCCCGGCGTACCTTTTGTCCGATTAGCGATGGCCCTTCCATACGGGACCACCGGATCACTATGACCTGCTTTCGCA
>JAFAHS010000177.1 GCA_019237115.1 Deltaproteobacteria bacterium | reverse complement strand
CCTGCATCTCGCTCGCGCTGACCAATGGGCCGCTCAAACAGAGTGATGTCCGTACTAGCGTTCTTGTTGTCAAAGCCAACCAAGTCCTACCAGTTCGTGACCGACGCCGGCCTGTATCGCGCGATCGCCAATGAGCGTTCCAGCCTTCGCTACACGTCACATCGCCTCGCGAAGCGCCTTGGCGCATTCTGCGGCCTTGCGGACGCCGATCTAAAGCCTGCGCACACTCTTAGCCTTTCCTTCACGATGCGGGCGGTGTTCCAAAGGAAATCGAGCAACCCGCCCCTGGTCGTATGCCGCGTTGGCGGGTTCAGGCTCTTCGAGCTGTTTTCCGTAATTGAAATTTCTTGCGAAGCGCTTGTTCACTTCCTCAGCCGAGAAGTACGCAGGATCAAATCGCCGCCCCACCCAGCTTTTCATGTGCTGGAGGATGGTCCCGCCAAGGCAAAAGCCAGGAACGCGCTCCTCTCCCAGACCGGTTGAATTTGTGCCGAAGAGTGTTGGCGCTCGCCCGCACCTATAAAGGGGCAATTGGTCTGTGTATGACTTACGTATATGATACACACGATGCGGACCAACATCGTCATCGACGACCGCTTGATGAGGGAGGCGATGCGCGCTTCCGGCACCAAGACCAAGCGCGAGACCGTCGAACGCGGCCTCAAGTTACTGGTCGCGCTGAAACGTCAAGAGCGCATTCGGCGCTTCCGCGGCAAACTCAAGTGGGAAGGCAACCTCGATGCGATGCGCCGCGATCGCTTTGCGGATTGATGATTCTGGTCGACTCCTCGGTCTGGATTGACTACTTTCGCGGGCGTGCGACCGCCGAGTGCAACCTTCTGGATAAGCTGCTCGGATCCGAACCGCTGTTAACCGGTGATTTGATTCTCGCCGAAGTGTTGCAGGGGTTCCGTTCCGAGATTGACTTCCGGCGCGCCCTGGACTCGCTGGCGACGCTGGAGTTTTTACCGCTCGCAGGACGTCAAATCACGATCGCCGCGGCGCGAAATTACCGAACTCTGCGGAGTGTGGGTATCACGGTCCGCAAAACGATCGACGGACTGATCGCGACCTTCTGCATCGCCAATCGCCACACGCTGTTGCATTCTGACCGCGACTACGACGGCTTCGAGCGCTACCTCGGTTTGCGGGTGATAAGAAATTCCAGACCCGCGCGCTAATGTGTGCAGGAGCGCGGCCGGTGTGAATCCCGATGGCTGATTTAGTAAGGTAGACGTTCGAACCGGATTTACTGCGAGGAGGCTCGATTGGGAGGCCGAACATCGAATTGGACAAGGTGCCCAATTTGCGCCGAAATGTGCCACTTTGAGCCACTTTTTTAGCCAGAAAAACCCCTGGGTTTTGTTGATCTCCAGCGGGCTCAAATCCTGTAGGGAACCCAACACCTTTATCTCTGTCTCGCTGGTTTTGGGCAACGGTTTGACCAACCCCAGCCTGGTTTTGATGGAGTTGTCTTCGCTCGCAATCGCGGTGTTAATCACATGACTTGAGGTAAGCACGCGGAGCAGAAAAACCGGCCGCGCAGTGGCATCGCCACAAGGCCGCGTTCCTTCGAAAGTACCGCTCACACCAAGCGGCAACTTTCAGGTTGCGCACCTGTAAACACCTCGCGATTGTCATTTGGCATTGCTTCAAGTAACTAGTCTCGGCACGTAAGCCACCATGCCACCGCAGATGGGTTGGCAGGGCATCGTAGCCCTCATCGTCTTCGCAGCCGCGATCCTCCTTATCGCGGTCGACGCGATCGATTTGACTCTCGCGGTTATCGTCGGCGCCGGGATCCTGGTCGGGAGCGGTGTGACGACGCTCAGGACCGCGGTCGGGTACGTCGCCGAAGCACACGAGACCATCGCGTTGTTCTTTGGCGGGATGGTGTTGGTTCGCGCCTTCGCTCCCACCGGTATCTTTGAATGGATTGGGGTTCGCGTGTGCCAGCTATCACGAGGCAGCGGGAAGCGGGTGCTGCTCCTGATCCTGGTCGTGATAGCTCCCTTTGCTGCGGTGCTTCCCAACGCCATCATTGTGATCCTGCTGGCGCCGGTGGTCATCAGGATCGCGGAGGTTTTCGAGACTGATTTCGTTCCACTGCTGTTTCTGCTGGTTTTCGTCGCGAACAGCTCCGGCCTGCTGACCCTGGTCGGTGATCCTGCCTCGTTCGTGGCCGGCACCGCGATAAATATGAGCTTTGTCGAGTTCTTCAGGATCGTCACGCCCGGAGCAGTGCTTGCGATCCTGGCTCTCGTGGCGTTGGTACCCTGGCTGTTTCGGCCGCTCTGGAAAAGCGAACACAAAAGCCAGCCTCAACTCGAGCTGCCTCAAATTCGCGCTCCATTCCTGGTGCTGGCGGGCGCCGCTATCCTCGTCCTTGAGCTAGTCTTCTTCCTGTTGGGCGAGAAGTTGGCCGTTCCGCTCTTTCCCGCTGCCGTCTCGCTGCTCGGATCGGTCCTGGCCCTAGCGATTGTACATGCGAGCGGTCTCGACTCCGTGGATGCCATCTTGCGGGACGTCGACTGGCCGACGCTGGTCTTCTTCTGTTGCGTATTCGTGCTGGTGGGTGCGATGGCCGATCACGGCGTCCTGGCTTATGCGGCGCTGTTGATGCCGCACCTGTTCGGGCGCGACGTGGCACTGGCAAGTCTTTCGATACTGTTCGCGGGTGGCGTGGTTTCGTCGGTCGTTCCCAATATCCCGCTGGTAGTGGCAATGGTGCCGTTGGTGAAAGGCTATGTCGTAAACATCGGGCTGGCCAGCCCGGCGATGCTGAGTGCAAACTACACTGGCCAATTCCCAGCGGTCACTATTCCCTTGTTCCTCGCGATGATGTTCGCAGCCACCCTGGGCGGAAATGCGACCATGGTCGGCTCTTCATCCAACCTGATTGCCGTCGGCATATCAGCGCAGCATGGGCGCCGCATCAGGTTCGTCGAATTCGCGAAGTACGGGATCTGGGTCACGATAGTCCAGCTGGTGGTCTCGGCAGTATATATGAGCTTCCGATTCCTGCTTCCCGCCGCAATTCGTCACTGACACCTCGCTGGCCCCGCGCCGGGACTCTTCAAGAACCCCGCGCGGAGATTCCTGATGGATGCTCAACGGGATTCTCCCTTTTGTCCTCGAAGAGCATCATTGTCCTAAATCGCTGTCCTTTCATGTCACCACTAATCATCAATCCTACAAATGACATATTGCGATGTGCCATCAGAAGTCTTTATGCTCAATGATGAGGAATTTTCCGGATGAATCCCAATCCGGGTCACATCGAGCCGGGGTTGCTCGCGACGTTTATCGCCGTGGCGGACAGAAAGAGTGTGTCCGGTGCCGCCGACGTGATGCATCTCTCGCAACCCGCGGTGACTGCACAAATCAAGAAACTAGAGGATGGCCTGGGCGCCTCCCTTTTTCTTCGCTCCGTTCAGGGTATGCGTCTGACCGCGAAGGGCGCGCAGCTGTACTCGTATGCGCGGGAAATCGCCCGCCTGCTGGCAGAGGCGCAGTCGGCGGTCGCGGAAGGCAACGAGCCAGGAGGCCAGCTGAAGATGGCGGCCAGCACGACTATTGCCTCCTATGTACTCCCGGCCGCGCTCACTGCCTTCTGCCGCACTCACCCCCGGATCGAGCTGGAACTGGCCGTGGGCAATACCGAGGACGTGCTCCGGCGAGTGCGGGAAGGGCTATATCCGGTAGGCCTGGTAGAAGGCCTTCCGCACGCTCCACAGTTACGCTTGAAGCCTTTTGTCGAAGACGAATTGGTACTGATCAAGGGCGTGGGTGCGCGGGCAGAGGAAATTGGGCGCAAAACAAAATCGCTTCGACGGGCACGTGACCTCTCCGCGATGCCAATCATTTGGCGCGAAGCGGGTTCCGGAACCCGAGCCGTCACCGAACGAGCGCTACGTGCGGCCGGCGTGAACCCGCGGAAGCTCTCGCATGAAAAAGTGATCGGGGGCACCGAGGCGATAAAAGCCGCCGTAGCGGCCGGCCTGGGCATAGCTTTTGTATCGCGATGGAGTATCCAGGACGAACTCGCCCACGGCCAGCTCGCCATTATTCCCTTGGTTGATCTCGCCATACCGCGCACTTTCCACTGGGCGCTTCCTGCCGGTGCACTGCCGCCCACGGCATCCGCTGTCACGCGTTATTTGGAAGCTTACCCGCCTGCGCTCGTATAGCCCGACGGAATGGATGGTTTTTTGAGGCTGGCTCCAGACCAGGTCACCGAGTTTGTCGAAGCCGTCAACGTCGGCTTCTCGCGCCGCTTCTTCACAATCCGCCCCCTGTAAAAACGCTCCTGGCCGCCTTCCAAGGGATCGTGATGATGGCACGCGAACTCCACCTTCAAGTGCGGAATCTACCATAAATAACTCTGATGGCTCATCGCGCAATATGATTTGTTCAATTGATGACAATCGGCCAGCATGCAAGCCAAGGCGAGGAGGTAAGCGTTTGCGACGATAACAAGAGAAGCGCCTGAGCCAGTTGCGATGAATCAGCCACAACGCGCTCTTGGCTGAAAAGGGGTTTTTTATGAACAGCGACATGGCCTACAAACACCCAATCGAGTCGGGCTTAATTCCGAGGGAGCTGCCGGCTTCGCAGGGAGAAAAAGGGAGCTCGGAAGTTGGTTACCGATGCAGAACAACCTTGGCGATACCCTGGCGCGGGGAGTTCCAGTCACTCGATTGGGCCGGCCTTGCGCCGCGGCTGCTATTTCCGCTGGTGGCGTGTGCCACGCTGTTGCCATTCGTTTCCCCGGCGATTGCTCTGCTGGCGGGGATGGCGTTCGCGCTCACACTCGGCAACCCATATCCGCTAACCACGGCGCGATTTGTTACACCGCTGCTTCAGGCGTCCGTGATCGGACTCGGCGCCGGTATGAATCTGATAGAGGTCGGGCGCGTGGGTATGCACGGGTTTCTCTATACGGTAGTGGGGATCACCCTAACGTTGAGCACCGGCCTGATCTTCGGTTGGCTGATTCGTACCGAGCGCGACACCTCTCTGCTGATAACGGTCGGCACCGCGATTTGTGGCGGGAGCGCAATTGCCGCTGTGGCGCCAGCTATTCGTGCCAAAAATAATGATGTTTCGGTAGCACTAGCTACCGTGTTTTTTCTTAACGCGGTGGCCCTCCTAATCTTTCCTCCGATTGGCCATCATCTGGGGCTCGGCCAGATGCAATTCGGTGTGTGGAGCGCGCTCGCGATTCACGACACCAGTTCCGTGGTCGGCGCCGCGATGCAATATGGCACGCGCGCCCTGGAGATCGCGACCACTATCAAGTTAACCAGGGCGCTCTGGATCGTGCCCGTCACCCTGGTGATTGGGATGGTATGGAACCGAGGATCTACGGGGACTGGTAAAGGCAAGCCGAAGCGGCCATGGTTTATTTTGGGATTCGTTGCCGCCGCCGCACTCGTGACCTGGATTCCAGCTCTCACAGCCTCAGGTCGTATCGTTTCCCTCTGCGCCCAGCGTTTACTGGTTGTAACTCTCTTTCTAGTTGGTTCAGGACTCAGTCGACAGGCTTTAAAGGCAGTTGGCCGCCGTCCGATAATCCAGGGGTTTCTGCTGTGGGTGGTGATGGGCGCCGGCACGCTGGGCGCGATTCTGCTCGGCTGGATCGCCTGAGTAGCGTCGTTACGTTGTTCATCTCGCGAGAGTCTGAGGGTTAAAGATCTCTTCTCCCACGTCTCCGCTGTTGATTTTCTGGTCGAAATCCTCCCGGGCGGGTCGCAGCGTACGGAAGAACCAGCGCGGATAATTCGGGCTCGTAATGCCGTTTCGCGTCTGAATGGCGCTATGCTCAGCCCTCCCTGAAGTGGGCGGCTGACGGGAGGGAATGTAGAACTCGCCTGCGAGATCGAAGAGGTTCCCTCCGGCCGGCGAAGGATGAGAACGCCACAACGGTACTGCAACGGCAGTCCTTTCACTGGCGTCGAAGAACTCGGCCGCCAGCCACACGTACGCCTCGGTATCCACGAAAACCAGGCCACGCAGATTTCCGAAACCCGCAGCCTTCGGAGTCATCTCGAGAATGTACGCATTGCGCAACTCAAACGGCTCTTCCGGCAGGGTAAGTGAGGTGGTCTGCTGCTTCAATCCAGCGGGCTCTTCACTCGCAGTCATGCAAGCCAGCAAGGGGGTCGTTCCCAACAATCTGTACCGATAGGTCTCAGTCTTGGGGAGTGCATAAGCCCAGTATGGTTGATGGCAAGAGCGGCAGGCTTCGCTGACCGCAATCGACGCACTGGCGGTGCGTCTGACTCGGCGAGTTTCGGGATTAAAGCCATAGAACTCGTCTCCGCGATGCGGATCGAGATAACGAAGCCAGACTCCCGAACCTTCGCCGAGATCACCTGCTGGATTCGCGGTCCATTCGTTGCAGCGGGCCTTCCATTCGAACCCTTGGGAGTTTGCGCCAAATGTCGGGAGGGGATCGACTTCCGTGCGATGGGCGAAGCGCAAGAATGTCAACCGGTCGCAGACGTAGTTGTAGTCTTCCTCTGGCTGGATGTTGTTGGGCTCCGCGCTCGAGTAGGCAAAACTGCCCCACGGCGCCAATGAAAAATCATCGGGCATGAAAGGTCCCATGTGCCAGTTGTAGGCGATTTTAACCGCCGCTTTGGGATCGGAAACATCGACGGTGGGAAACGGCGCTCCTGCAACGTAGTTGGTAATGTCGTCCTCCTGGTCGAGGCCAACCTGGCTGGAGTATTTCTCGGTAGCCTTGGTGAACCCCGCCGACCAGTCGAGCCGTTGGGTAGGAACCAGGCGGATTTTCATTCCATAGCGTATCGCCGCTTGCACGGCTGCGGGCAGGAACTGCGTATACCGAGGGTCGTTGCTCGAATCGATCAGGGTTCCCGGGAGTAGGGTGTTTGCGGCACCAGGAGAAGACGGTTGCGCTGCTTGAGGGTAAGAATGAGATGCCGAACCAAGAACCGCCACCGATACCAATATCGCAAGCGCGATAAGGCGTGAGGGCATCGCATGCCTTCGCTCGTGGGACTCGACTGAATTCAGAAGCACTTTCATGAGAGATCAGCCGTTTGTGCCAGGCGACGTTAACCAACCATGGTGGAACCAGGTCTCTCCGGACCGCTGTCTAGTGTCTGCGGATAGTAGACAATCTGCCAGGATTATCGCAAGGATCACAACCTCAGTCCTTCGCCCGTCTGTGTCTCGGGTTAAGTAAGTTGGCAATGGCGTTGCCTGTCTCATCGACAACAGCCGCCCCTGGAAGTGCACGGGAATCCAGCGAAAGGCCTTTGTCTGTTTAGTATTCATTTACAAGAAGAACCGTGCTGCAATAGCGGGTAGAAACAGGATAGTGTTGCGATTTGGGACACTAGAGCCTCGCGGGGAGCTCTAGTTTGAAAATCTCTCCAAGCGATCGTAAAAAGCGGGAGGACTTGCAATGGAAGGTGAGTCCGCTAATTACGTACGTCCCCAACCTCTGATCGCAGTGCGCAATGTAAGAGCGAGCAGCCGGTGGTATCGACAACTGCTGCAGGCTGAAGCCCTTCCCGAACACGAGCACCGCGATACCTACGACCGCGTGCTTTGGGACGGTCAAGTGGTTCTTCAGCTCCACGCCTGGGATGAAGAGAATCACCTAACCTGGGAAACCGGGGTGCGGTACCACCGGGCCACGGAGTCCTGCTGTGGTTCGAAGTGAACAATTTTGACGCCGCCGTTCGGCGAGCGCGCTCGCTGAAGGCGGAGATCGTTGAGGAACCGCACGTCAATCAGCAAGCCCAGCACAAGGAGATTTGGATTCGCGATCCCGACGGGTTTGTGGTCGTTCTCGCCGGGCCCGACGGCAAGACCTAACTCGTCATTAGTCAGCGGACTTTCATGCTTCAGTGCCAACTGGAGAGACGAAGACGAACACCGCCTGCCAGCCGGTTTGACGCTTGGTATACACGCGGACAAAGCGTTGATCGACCACACGATCGGGATGCTGAAGGCGGACGCGGCCCCACGTCACCGCGGTCGGTGCGAACATCTGCATGCCGCGTTCGCTAAAGGCCACCTTGGTGCCGTCGGGTGTCGGGCGCATCAGATCTCCTTTGCCACCGGTTCGGCCGTCGGAGAAATTCACGCGAAAATCGTCCGCCAGGATTTCCGCGAAGGCGGATCGCTCATTGCGCAGATAAACTTCGTTCCACGAGTGGTCCAATTTCTTTACCACTTGTTCATCGGTCACCGGGTCGTCTTCCATCGGCTGTACCTTTCTGATGCCGAGTTTTTTTGCATGCGATGAGCGTAACTTTTCTCCCTCACCGCGGTTTTTTCAATAAGCAGGTGCCGCCTTCGGCAGAGGAGGAACCAGAACGTGATGGTCCATGATTTGAGCCCGCAAGCCGTAAAGCGAATAGTGTGCGTCGATCTTGCCAACGCGAGCGAAGAACCGCCAAGCCCGATCGGCACATTCGAGTTCCACGGCTGCACGTGTGGCGTTGCGAGCTTTTCGGGGCGACCGCCATGGGAACTGCACAAGGCCGATGAACTGCTCCACGTCCTCGCCGGCGAAACAGAATTAACCGTGCTCGAACCACAGGGTGCGACTACTCGTCGTTTGCGCGCGGGCGACCTGGTCCTCATCCCGCAGCGCTGTTGGCATAGCAACGACGCTTCAAAAGGCGTAACGATACTCTGGATTACGCCGAGCAAGGGCAGCCGCCATTCCTGGAAAGATCCGCGCGGATCCTAGCTCGCGCGGAATATTCGTGCTGCTTAAGTAAGTGCGGCGGCGACCCCAGAGGGGTCGCCGCCGCTAGTGATCGCCAATCCAGCTACTGTTTTGTCACCCTTGCGATGCTCAGCGGTAGGCCCGTCTGCGGGCCCTGGGTGGTAGCGTCGGTAACCGACATGGCCGAAACGTTGCCCGAAACCGCGGGGCCACCACTGCTCCCGCCGCATCCTCCGACCGCGGCCATCAGTATCAACGCGCCTGCCACAAGTATCCAGCGGCGCGAGCCAAGTTTCGACACGAGCGCCGCGAAGCTCACTATGATCGTGAGGATCAGCCACGGAACCGTCGTGGAATGCAGCACGGGATTAGTGTTTTGCAGATCAGCCGCATACGCGATCGCGGGCGACAATATCGACGGTGAGTTCATCGCACTACCCCCGGAGATCGTTCCAGTGACGGTAAAGTCCAGTGTCGCGCCGATGGCCAGTGCAAGGGGCGGCGAGAAAGTGAACTGGTTCGATCCAGCCGGAGGTGACGGGTTCCCGGTACCCGCTCGTCCGTTCGCGCTGACAGTCAATGCCGAGAGGATCCTAGGATTGCTCAGCTGGATCGTCACCGAACTTATCGATTCGGCAGCGTTCGTGTGGTTGGTCGCTGCGAACGCAGTGCTGACCTGCGCGCCCGGCCCGCCTTGCAGATTGAGTTTATCGCCCGAGAACACCGTCTTCATTTGGGGGGTAGGGGTAGCGGTTGGAGTGCCGGTTGGAGTCGACGTGGGCACTCCCGTACCAGTCGGGGTCGGTCCACCGGACGGTGTAGGAGTGGGAGTCGGGCTTGCGGCAAACCATCGACACAACACCTGGTTTTCTGCTGGAGGAATGCCGTCGGCGATATTGCAAGCCCACTGCTTGCCCGGCGTGGTCGCATCGGCCCCAACCACCGCGCCGGCGAATTGCGCCCCATTTTTGTTAACCGCAATGTCGCAAGGACGCGTGCCGGAATTCACCCCTCCGTATTGGGATGCATAGCCATAGGCGGCTGGCAGCGAGCTGCAAACCGGGATGGGGCCAGAGTCCGTGATCGCAGGAACCTGCGCACCCGGAACGAATGCTCCCGGTGCAAACACGATTCGGAAGGCGCGCGCGTTGCTGAAGTAGGTCTGAGGATCGTTGGGCCAGGTTAATCCCCTGGGCATTATTTCATGGATCGTATCGTCGCCGATGCAGGCACTCGGGTCACTGCTCACGTTCGAGCAGAGATTGAAGGGAGGTTGGGCCTGCGGCGGCGGGTTTGTGCAGACACTCGGATCACAGGTCGGCCCTTTAATGAAAGCGGAGCACGAGCAGGTCGAGGTTCCCGGCGGTCCGAGTCCTCTTTCCGCCCAGCATATTCCGTTCTGTTCACACTCCGGTGAAGGTACCTGGTTCGGAGTCGTGCACGTTTTCGTGTAAATCCCGGTCGGATCTCCCGCCGCAGCTACACAGCAAAATGATTTCCAATAGTAGCAAAGGGGATCCGTGCTCAGGTCCGGGACGCAGTCCGCCGGCGGTACTCCCCCGCACCTCAACCCCGGACATGGACCACCGGGAGGGGGATTGAGCTTGGGCGAGCCACCTTGAAAGATATACAGCCCGCAATTCGAGAAGCAGCCAACTACGTCGTCTCCGCCGCTGGTGCCTTGAATAAACATGCCCTGCTGGTTGCGGAGAAGTTGGAACTGTCCCGCTGGGCAGGTCGCTCGGTTGTCCTGCCCGCATAACGTAAGCGGCAGATTCTGTGGACTCATCCACGTGGCGGTATTAGCCCCGGGGGGAGCCGCGTTTGGGAATCCCGGGCCAATCGGTTGAATATCAGCATTGATGCTGACGCCGTCGACCGCGCTGATGTCCGGGGCAGAAAGCGGTCCGAGGGGAGGCGGAGTATTGTCTCGGAACGTCCACTCGGTGAAGGTTTTCGGACCAGTCGGAGATTGAGCGGCCTTGCTGCAATCGTAGTGGCTGCTGCAGGTGCCGGTCTCGCACTGAGCATGATCGTGGGCCGCGTCAAAACGGCACCCGGTGCGGGCCCAAAACAACGGACCCACGCAACCCTCAACTTTGGAAGTGCCCTTACCGCATATCGTGTTTTCCCATCCGGGCGGTATGTCTATGGTCAACGTGTTCTGCGCAGTGCCGTCCGGCCATACGAGCGTCGTGCCGAAGGGTTGCATCACCCAGCTTCCCTCGCGCGGCAGAACCGGACCCTTTTCTGTCCCACCCTGTCCCGCCTGATTGGCAGCCGCAAGTATCGTTACGTTGGACTCGTTTACCAGTTGCAGTACGTAACCAACGTTTGGAGATACGCCCGGAGTTGGCGAAGGTACCGGAAGGCTCGCCTCGTAAGTCGCCCGCGCCGAGTCACAGTTTGCAACAGTGGCGGCCGCTTGAGGGGCCTGCCCCGAATTTGCCGGTTCGCTCATCAAGGCGGAAACTTCATCCGCCCTCGCATCACGGGTCCGCAACGAGTGCCACATCAAGCTTGCCCCGAAAACCAGCAGCGCAACTAACACGACCGTCTTGGCCAGCCTCGTTCGCCGCTTGCGTAGCATCTCCCGGCTCAGAACTGATTTGATCACTTGAGACCTCCCCACCCAGTTCAGACTGGTAAACCAAAAGGTACTTCAGAACCTGTGGCGCGCGCCTCGTGGAACCGTCGTGGACGTGAAGAGAATTTGTAGGGTGAGATTGTGTGAGCTGTAGAATGAGGACGGAAGCGCTCACCGAGGGTTGTCTCGGCAAACACCTCAGGAGTCAGCTCGCGATCATGACGGCACTGACGATGGATCCCCCCCAACCTGGAAATCAGCCTTCTCTCTCGCCCCGATTACCGCTGTCCCATCGACAACTCTGATAGCAGAAAGATGTCCGACAAAGAAGCCGTTATAAAACGGCCCCTCTCGTAGCTCCCAGGGCACTAGCTGCGGCTCCCCTCGGCTGCGACAGCGGTGCTCAGGCCAGATATCTCTCAAAGAAAGCGAATACTTTTTGCCATCCGTCCTGTGCAGGTTCGGGTCGATAGTTAGGACGATACCAGGCGAAGAAGGCGTGTCCCGCCTGATCATAGCGATGAAACTGGTAGTTCTTGCCGAACCGCTTGAGCGCACTTTCGGTGCGATTCACGTCCTCGGGAGAAGGATTGGTATCTTCGTTACCGAACAAGCCCAAGAGTGGACAGGATATTCTTTCCGTCAACTCGATCGGTGCAACGGGTTGCGTACTGGGAAGTTTGGATGGATCGCTGACCACGACGCTGCCACCCCAGCAGTCCACGACCGCATCGAGATCGGCGATCCGGCAGGCCGCAAGGTATGCCTGCCGTCCACCGGAACAGAAACCAATCACTCCAACCTTTCGATTACTTTCCGGTCGGGCACGCAGAAACGCTACCGACCCGCTGACATCTCCCATCACCTGATCATCCGGCATTCCCCCAGCTGCGCGGGCGCGCGCCACAACCTCCGGTGAAGCTCCGTCACCCAGCCGGAAGTAGAGGTTCGGTGCGATTGCGGCATAGCCGTGATGCGCGAACTTGCGAGCGACCTCGGTGGTCCACTCGTCCCAACCGGGGAAGTGATGAATCACGACAACGCCCGGATACCGTCCGCTCGCGGAGGGACGTGCGTAGTATGCCTCACCGTTGTCGCCACTGAAGCCCTGGAACTTGACTGTATCGGCCTGAATACCACGAAACGCCATGTGAGCCTCCTATAGTTCTATCGACGGGCGGCGGCGGTTACGCGGGCGGGGCCCACCTCGTTCAGCTCGAAGACTCTGTCGCCGTGAACGAGGCGATGATTCGCGATGCCACTTCCCTCGGCACCGCCACGTTTCAAACGACCAACCAATGCATTGGAGCCGAAAGGCTCGACGTCCCCCCAGTACCTCTGCGCGCTGCTCCGATGTTACATGAACACGCGTGACAGAGAATGGCCGCCCCGCTGCTTTTTGCCCGGGTTAACTAAGAGGCTAACTGGCGGCGGTTCTCAGTTGAGCGACTTGGAACCAGGTCGCTGATTCCGAACGGGCTGCGCGGTTATCCGCCAAATGAGGCGAGAGGAGAAAGGATTTCAGGCTACAGGAAACCAGCAATGGGCGATTTAAAACGCCGGCGTAAGAAGCCAGCTCACCCGGCGCAGATTGCGCTCGGCTCGAGCGGACTAATCCTCAACGATTCTGAAGCCGATCGCTTTTGCTTTGTCGAGCACGGGCGCTGCGTGCTCATGACAGTAATCGCGGTGCCAGATCGGAACGCCGAGTCCATTGCAGACCTCAATCTGAATCCGCGCTGGCTTCGTGCACATCTCCGGCTTGTAGTCGCACGGTCCGAGGTACTTGATGACGCCTATGCGCAGAGTGTCCTTCTCCGAATCGTCCCACGACTCTGTACGTAGTTTGTGCATTGCTTTCATTGGACGCCTTGATGGTTCTTCCTATTCAGATCGTGAAACCAGGAGCAAACATGACCGGCGGCAGAACTCCGGTCTCGGCTTCCAGGCCCCACCTATTTTTTTTGATCGTCTTTGACACGAGAAAATCGCGCAGGTGACATGATCGTTGAGAACCCGCTGCACCTAAGACAATCGGAACAACTTCATGTCATGCGCTCTCCGCCTTAGCTCGACTCCAAGGGCATCGGAACATCCTCGATTGCTCAGCCAGCGAATCCGGACCTGGTCGGGGAGGAGAGGAAGCGAGGGAAAGCAGATTGACCCGAGGAACCAACCGAACTCAGGTGGGTTCCAACACCCTTATGTCTGCCATCATGGCGAACCCACGCGGCGGCGCAGTGCACAAGCACGCTCCGAACACTCTTGAGGGTCCCGATTAGCCGCTTCGATTTGTGCCCCCGACGGAGTTTCGGCCAAGCCCGAAGTTTTCTGGCATTCCCGGCGATTGTCACTCGTGCGAGCCAACCTCGCGTGAATTTTGACCCCTCGGAAAGCAGGTCTCTTCTACATTCTCTTCGAGTGCGCGCGAGGAGGAGTTTTCCGATGAGAGCGCTCCGCGTGATCCTTTTGACCAGCCTGCTGTTCTTCCTGGCGGGCGGTGCGTTTGCTGAAAATAAGCTCGCTGGTCGAAGCCAGGGCAGAAGCTATGCAGCACCCGACTTCGATTTCAGTGGACCCATGAAGACTGAACTCTTGCTCATCGTGGTGGGCGCTGCGCTCCTCCTGGCGCGGCGTCGCAGCGGTCGAGCCGCGTCGCAAACGCAGGTCGTCGCGGATGAGCCGCGTTATACGGCGAAGGTCCCCGAGCTTGCGGGCTCGGAAGCTGCACCGGAAAACTACCGCTCATTCAATCGAAATGGCCGGTCGCCGGTCGACTTTGAATAGCGGCTGGTTATTTACCCGCGCAGCAAATTTACATTTTCAAGCAAACCTCGACCCTGCATCGCGATCGACGACACCCTGGTCCACGAGGGTCGGAGGGTCCGAAAACCCGACCAGCAATTCGACGAGCAGCCACCACCCGTGCGCGGGACGGCACTATAGCAACGCACCGCCCCCCAGCGTCGTTGCACGAAGCGGCGGTAGCGTCGTTGCGTAACCTTATCCGCGCACTAACGAGCGCCGCCCACAAAATCAGGGTGCGCTCGTCTGCCATTCATCCGAGCTCAGAACGTATTCCAGTACGGGGAACACTTGTGGTCGCTGTCGAAGGTTGACTCGACGACTGGCGTCGGCGGTACCAGCGACTGGAACTGATCGGTCCCGGAACTGTACGGCGACCACAGGGGCTGTCCGGCAGAGTTTGGATCGGCATTCGTCGCGAAGGCCGTCCAGTAGCGGATCATGGAGTTTGAGAGGGCTTGCTGCTGCCGAGTAAAGGGATTGGTCCCGGTAAATCTTTCGTTAAAATTAAACAGGTATTGGACCTCGGAGCCGTGATAGGAGCCAAGCGGAAAAGTTGCCAGCGCGATTGGAGCGAACAGGTCCGGCGCGTTCTCATCGTTGAACTCATAGGCATAAGTCGTCACGTTCTGCGCGAGGAGCCTGACCGAATTTCGTTCCGGACAGGCGAAAATCCAGTCGGTGCCCGAGGCACCCAACGCGACACCCGGGCTCGGATAGCTGGCTAGCGGATACACGACGCCGTAGACGATTGGTCCCAGAGTTGGGCCCATCAGGGCGACGGTCGCGTCCTGGTACTGTGTGGGCGTAACCAGCGGGTTGCCGGCGAAGTCGTACTGGTCAGCGACGAAGATCCGCCATTCGTCGTGATTGCCCCCGGAGACGACCGGCACTTGGTTGAATCGCCCGCTGGTGAAGGCCGCAGTTGGCGTCTGGGTCAGAATTGTCCCGTCGACGAAGGGATAGACCGTTCCAGGCTCGGCTAGTGCGAGCGAGGCTGCGGGAACCGCACGCAGGCACCCGGCTCTCTGGCTTCCGCATCCTACGCTCGTCGCGATCGCCTCCCCCGAGGGTGCGCCAGGGCCGCCAATTGTCTCTCCGGCTGCGAGCGAAACGATAAAATCAAAATAGTCCTGGAACTCGACGTAGGCTCCGCTTTCCGCAATCGCTCTCTGGAAGAGGCCCTTGGCCGTGGGAGACGCGAGATTGCTGTAAACGCTCTGCCCGCCGGCAGACTCGCCAAAAATTGTTACACGGTCCGGATTCCCCCCGAACGCGGCGATGTTGCGCTGGACCCATTGCAGGGCGAACTGTTGATCCATCAGTCCGTAGTTGCCGTTGAGGTGACCCTCCGCCAATTGCGGGGTGGGCAAAGAATCCCAGGTAGCCGAGCCTATAGTTGATGGTTACGACGATCAGGTTTCCCTGCGTAACCAGCGGCGAGGGGTCGTAAAGAAATGAGCCTCCCGTCACCAGGCCGCCGCCATGGATCCAAACCATCACGGGAAGCGGCGCCCGGACTTGCGTGGGGGTGAAAACGTTCAGCGTCAGACAATCTTCGGCACCTAATGTGGTCCCCACCGTTGGGTTGAGTGCAAAAGTTTCCGAAAGCGTTCGCGTTGAATGCGCTCCACTTACTGTGCGGCTGAGGAGGCATCCAGCGAAGGCTACCGACGGGCGGCGCTGCGTAAGGAATACCGAGGTATCCCATGACGCCGAACACGTTGGTCCCGGTAACCGGACCGTCCTCGGTCACTATTGTCAATCCCGCCGGGGCCCCAGCAATTCCCGTGTTCATGCTGCCCGGGTCGTCTCTCTCCATGAGCGGATCGGGACGAACCCTGGACATCTGCGCTCGGGCCGCAATCACGTTCCAAAAGAAAAGCACGCCTATAAGGTCACCGAGAAACGTACTGTTTGCCGAGCGATCTTCATGAGCGCCCCCTCTCTGTTCCTGAGTCGGATTTTGTTGGTTGCCCTGCCAAGACACCGATAGATCGAATGCGTGGGGCGGGGCGCAAGTTGATCTCACACCTCGATTGTGAGTTCGCCCGATGCTTGTCGGCTGGCTTAAAAACCTCAGTCCCGCATCGCGAGCGAGTTGCAGCTCTCCCAAGTCCGACCGTTCACGCTGCTACTCAGCCAAAATGATTCAGTCGGGTGTGCACGAGCAGTCTCCTACCCCGACAGGGGACCTGAGATGGTTGCGCCAGCGCTTCGCTATTAACGGTATTTCTTACCAATGTCAGACTTTCTAATGCTTAGAAGAGAAACGACCTTTCCTCGAATTCAGGTTGGAGACTAATCGTTAAGATTTAACTTCGAAGCTGCGCGAAAGGGCGGCGCTTTTGTGCTCGAGCGAGCCTCCGCCCAGCTTAAGGTGGAAGTACCTGTCGGATCACGTGGAGCGCCGTCGACGGGCCCAGAGGGTCGAGGGGTCGCGCAGCGCTGTGGCAAAGGCAAGCTTTTGGCTCCAGAGTTCGGCGAGGCGCAACCTGAATGTTGCAAAGTGGCCCAGGGCGCGAGCTCGGCGAGATTCTGCCATACCCTTTTCCGGCTAATGCGCGACCAAATTGACAGACTTCGCTTTGTACCCCGGGATCCAAATCTCCTCGGCCGCGTATTGAGAAAGATAGTTTGAGATTTGGTCGCCAGTTTCACCGGCCAGATACTCCATTTGAGTGCTGTAAATCTTCTGCCCCGTAAAGGCTGTGTCTCTAACCGTTGACAGCACGGTAATTGGACCAATGAGAAACACCCCCAGCGGCGCCGTCTCCGCGAGCCCCGGCATCCTGCCACTGTCCGCGTGGGTAGTGAAAGACAGCACCTCTGCCCGTTCTCCATGCGACACGCGATACACACGTACTTCGGTGTCGAGAGTGGATTCTCCGGCGCCTAGCCCGACCGCGATACGGGTCAACCCATTGCCCTCGTCGACATCGATAAGCCGGCCGGTGACGACGAGGTTGTTGCCCGGCATCGAGACATCGTCGTCGCGGCGAATCCGTATGGCTGAGAATCCCATCTGGTCCAGTCGTTTCTCGATTTGCACGGAAAGGTTTGCTGCGGCATCGGCCGCGACCTCATTGCGCCGCGCTTCCGGGGAGTCTTGCGACAACAAATCGAGCGTGCGCTGAAGCGGGCTCGCATTCTCATGGACCGACGAGTCTGAAAAGTCGAAGTCGTAAACCTCGATCCAGTCCGGAACAAATCGTTCCGTCTCAATGGCTTGATAGTCACGTACCGGGTCGGGCCGCTCGGTAGCTTGAGGACTTATCGAAAGTCGGGCGCAGCAGGCCAGCGCCGCCGACATGAAAATCCAGGCAGTAATTCGCACAACTATGCGCGAATCGAGATGAAAACGCACAATGAGCCACCTCCTTGAGCAACGTAAGAGATGGAACAGATCCGATCCGGCAATGGTGCGATCTGCAAACGACGTACCAAGCCAAAAGGCCCCGTACTTCGAGCTCGCGCTGCACAGGAGGCGGGTGGGTGTGTAAAAAAGGACAGCGCGCTACACGCCACTGGCTTCCCTCGCGCCGGAGGGACCTCGAAATTACCGTGCCAGGCTAAGACGAGTAAAAGGCCGCTCAAAACTCACGCGTCAACGATTCCACATTGCAGCATCATCGCGATATCGACCTTGAAGGCGACCGCGTCGTCTCGTTCTGCCCGGCGCAGCGCGGACTCGATTCGGCTGATGCCCGCCGCATACTGTGCATCGCTCAGCAGCGCCAGCTGCGAGCATCCGTTGCGCTGCAACTCCGGGTCAGCAAGTACGGCGCGACCCCATCGAGCCTGCCTGAACCGGGACGCGACTCGACATTCCACGCGGCTGAAGCCGGCGGCCAACATTGCATCGGCTATCTGTCCGGTCGAAGGGTAGCGGGCCAGATCCGCCGCCCGGGTCTCGGGAAAATAGTCATACACACACCACTGGTCACGTCCATGATGCGGGTCCATCCCGATAACCGCCAGCGTGCCGCCCGGGCGGAGCGACCGCTTCGCCTCCGCGATGAAGTCCCCGAAGCACTCGAAGTGGTGAATGGCATTCACGCAGAAGATCAGGTCGACCGACGCATCGCGAAGCGGCAGAGCCTGCGCCGTGGCGTGCAGCAACCCGGCGCCGGGACACTTTGCGGCCGCATGGCGAAGCATTTCCAGGGACCAGTCGATGCCACAGAGGTACCCGGCGGACTCGCGCAGAGCTGACAGCCAGTGTCCGGTCCCGCAGCCGACCTCCAGCGCACAGGTGGGCCGCTTCGCGGTTACCAAATCAACCAGCGCCGCCTGGACTCCGTCATATAGGCCCGCCGTGTAGCGGGCGTCGAAGGTGCCGGCGATTTGGTCGTAGTTCACCCGCGCTGCCATAGGCCACGATCTTCGGCAACACTAGTGTAGGCGCTGGTGACGGTGCAAAGCCGGACCGTTTTGTTGTATATGCGGTCTGCGACGGAGGCTTCGTCTGTCAACATCGAGGCGAAATTTGGAACAAATCGGCTTGAGACGGTGGAGCGCTGGTAGGTCGCTCGCCGCGCTGGCTTTCGCCACCGGCCTGCTACCCTTATGCTTCTCCAACGCGGCTGCTGCCCAAGCCTCCGCACCGGTGGTTCAGACGCGGATGGGAGAGATTCGCGGCAAGCTTGACGGCAAGGTGCGCGCATTTCTTGGCATCCCGTACGCGGCTCCTCCGGTCGGCGACCTGCGCTGGCGCGCGCCGCAGCCACCCGTGGGTTGGACCGGCGCTCTGGATGCGACAAAAGCCGGCAATCAGTGCCCGCAAACCAGAGTCCGTGATCAAGGCGTGGTGGGCTCGGAGAACTGCCTATTTCTCAACATCTATGCTCCGGATACACCCGACAAGGCGCTTCCCGTGATGGTGTGGATTCACGGTGGTACCTTCGTGGTCGGGTCTGGTTCTCAATACGACGGTCATGTACTTGCGCAGAAGGGACATCTAATCGTTGTCACCATCAACTACCGGCTGGGGCCTTTCGGCTTTCTTGCCAATCGGAGTCTCGACGGTGCAGACCCGGGTCATCTTTCCGGCAACTACGGGCTGTTGGATCAGCAGGCGGCGCTGCGCTGGGTAAAGGATAACATCGAGCCTTTCGGCGGCGATCCGGGCAAGGTGACGGTAGCTGGTGAGTCGGCAGGAGCGATCAGCATCGGGCTACAGCTGGTCTCGCCTGCCGCGGCCGGGCTGTTTGAGCACGCGATCCTCGAGAGCGGGCCATTCCTGCATCTGTCCACGCTCGACCAAGCGGAGACGCGGGGTGACCAATTCGCCGCCAAGCTCGGGTGTTCCGGCTCGGCCGAGTGCTTGCGATCAAGGTCGACCGCGGAAGCCTTGAACGCGATTCCCGCAAGCCCCATCAGCCTGGGGACGCCGGTCTGGTTTCCGGTTGTGGATGGCCATCTGATTCCGAGTCAACCAGCCGACGCGATTGCAGCAGGGCACCTGAACAAGGTGCCACTCATCAATGGCTCGAATCGTGATGAGGGTACCTTGTTCGCCGCCTTCGGCGGCAAGGCCTTGAGCGCGCAGGAATTCACCACGGCGATGCAATCTCGATTCGGCGGCAATGCGGAGCGCGTGCTGGCCGCGTATCCGCCCGCCGTCTACCCCTCGCCGGCCCAGGCGTCAGCCGCCGGTCTTGGTGACGTGTTCTTCAGCTGCCGAATTCTCAAGGCGGGCGAATTGCTGTCCGCTTGGGTCCCTGTTTACCAGTACGAATTCGACGATCCGAATGCGCCAAACGTATTCGCGGCGCGTCCGCCCTTTCCTTTCGGCGCCTATCACGGTTCGGAAATTCAATATGTGTTGGGAAGCGTTCTCGCCAAAACCACTGCGACGCCCGCACAGCGTGCCCTGTCAGAGTCGATGATGGGTTATTGGATAAATTTCATCGGCACGGGCGAGCCGGGGGGAACCGCTCCAAAATGGGAGCGCTTTCACGCGGACGAGCCGCGCATCCTCTCACTAAGCCCCGAAAAAACTCACTACGAGTCGGGCTTCGCGAGCGTGCATCATTGCGATTTGTGGAACTCGATCCGCCCGTAACGGCGGACCCGGATTCCAGGGGGTTTTCAAAGGGAAGTTGCGGCTGCCAGAGGAGCTGGGATTACGCGCTCCACGGTAGTCCGCAAAATCATTCCGCCCAAGGAGCGTCGATGGGAGCACTGACGGACAAGTACTGCATCGTGGGGGTGGGCGAGACGCCACACCTGCGGCCTTCTAACCGCACCACGCTTTCGATGGCTTGCGAAGCGGTTCGCAACGCGATGGCGGATGCGGGTCTCAAGGCATCGGACATTGATGGAATGACCAGCTACCAGGCCGCCGATTCGACGACCTCGGGACACGTGGCAACCGCGCTGGGGGTGCGATTGAACTACTGCCTGGACATTCTCGGAGGCGGTTCCAGCACCGAGGCCCTGGTCGCGCACGCGATCGGACTCATCGAGGCTGGCTACGCAAAAACCATCGTGTGTTTCCGCTCGATGAATGGACGGTCGGGGCGGCGGATGGGTGGGCAGATTCCGGCGGGACCGATTCCTGCGGCCAATGCGGAGGGCGACAACCAGTTCAACATGGGCTGGGGATGGACCACGCCCGCGCAGCGCTTTGGAATGTCCGCGATGCGATATCTGCGGGATACCGGCTGTACGACCAGGGCATTTGCGGAAATCGCGGTCGCGCATCGTTATCACGCGAGCCTGAACCCCAAGGCGATTCATCGTTCGCCAATTACCATCGATGACCACCAACGATCGCGATGGGTGGTCAAACCGTTCCGCTTGCTCGATTGCTGCCAGGAAACCGACGTCGCCGCCGCGATAATCGTGACCTCGCGCGAGCGCGCCTACGACCTGCGCCATCCACCGGTGTTCATCCTGGGCGGCTACGCGCGCACCATGACCGACCGCCCGCAGTGGAACTACTCGCGCCCGGTCCTCCACTACGTCGCCGGGAACTACGGCTGGAAGCGGGCATTCGGCATGGCCGGCATCACCCATCGCGACGTGGACTTCGTCTCCT
The DNA here is from genome assembly GCA_019237115.1 of Deltaproteobacteria bacterium. Taxonomy (GTDB): domain Bacteria; phylum Desulfobacterota; class Binatia; order Binatales; family Binataceae; genus JAFAHS01. The sequence continues at coordinate 42,439 of JAFAHS010000177.1, read as the reverse complement.
GTTACGACGCTTTTACTTTCACGACGCTCATTCAGCTCGAGGCGAACGGGTTCTGCGGCCCGGGCGAAGCGGGCGAATTTGTCAAGGACGGACGGCTCCAGATCGATCACGAATTGCCAAGCAATCTTTCGGGAGGGCACCTGTCGGAGGGCTACACGCATGGCGTGCAGATGGTGATCGAGAACGTGCGCCAGCTGCGCCATCGTGCCGACGATGCGTGTCCCGGTTGGCGTGAAGGGAAGCACAGCTACGATCGCGGCAAGGGCTGCCGCCAGCTCAGAAAGGCAAGCATCTGCTGCGGGATGGCATGGGGATGGGAGAACATGGCCAGCTGTCTCGTCCTGCGTGGTATGGCCGCGTGACGGGGGAGGACTTCATAGATGGCGGTGACGATTGACTACTCGAAGCTTCGCATCCTGCCCGATCCGGATACCCGCGAATGGTGGGAAGCGGCGCGTCAACACAAGTACCTGGTGCGGCAGTGCACGCAATGTGGCCACAAATGGTTCCCACCGAACATTCCCGCCTGTGACAAATGTACCGCCATGGATATCGGCTGGTTCGAAACCGCGGGCAAGGGAGTGATCCACAGCTACGTCGTGGTGGTGCAGCCGATTGTCGGCGCGTTCGTGACGTCGGTCCCCTACGTGGTTGCGATCATCGAACTCGACGATTGCAAGGAGGCGGACGGTACCGTGACGCGGGTCGCGGGGGTCCTGACCAACCAGGAAGCGGAGGTCGCGATCGGACTGCCCTGCACGGTACTGTTCGAGGAAACCAGCGACCCGAAGATCGTAATGCCGCGGTGGCGCATAAGTGGCGGGGCCGACGACACGTGGAAGTTCTCTGAGTAGTGTCGGTCCGCGGCAGATTTCTGCAGCTGGTTTCGATTTGACCGGGAGGGTCCGGGCCTGGCAGCGCGAACTCGCTCACGCCCATGCCGTCCCCTTGAGTGGGTCGAGATCGGCGCTCTTCGGCAGTCTTGTCACACTCGCCGCTTGAGAGCGTACGCAGCGGCGGAGCATTATGAGAGCAGGTGGTCTCGCCCGCAGTGATCTGAAGAACCTTTTTCGATGATCGCCCCAAATACCATCGTCGGCGGACGGTATCGCATTGTCCGGATGCTCGGCGGCGGGGGAATGAAGCTCGCCTACGCCGCCGAAGACCTCCGGCTCGCGGCGCGTCTCTGTGCGCTGGCCGAGATGGTAGACAACTTTACCAGCCAGGACGCGCAGCGGAAGGCAGTCGAAGCATTTCAACGCGAGGCCGACATTCTCGCGCGATTGAGTAATCGGCATGTTCCACAAGTCTTCGACTGCTTTAGCGAAGCAAATCACCACTACCTGGTGATGGAGTTTGTCGACGGCACGACGCTGGAGAACGAACTCGAAAGAAGCGACGGCAAACTACCGGTCGACCGGGTGCTCGAGGTCGGCCTCGCGGTTCTGGAGGCGCTGCAGTACCTACACGGCCGCACGCCACCGCTGATCCACCGCGATCTGAATCCAGCCAATCTGATGACGACCCGGCACGGGCAGTTAAAGCTGATTGATTTTGGTATCGCGCGGCATTTCGTGGCCAACACCAGGGTCACGATGGTCGGAACTCACGGTTATGCGCCGCCAGAGCAATACGCGGGACGACCTGAACCGCGATCGGACCTGTATTCGCTCGCCGCAACGATGTATCAGGCCCTCTCCGGCCGCGATCCCACGACCGAGTCGCCTTTTCGCTTTCCACCGCTGCTAAACTATTGTCCCGATCTGAACCCGAGGCTCATCGCTGCGATTGAGCGCGCGCTTGCGTACGAGATAGCCCACCGACCGCGCGACGCCGATGCATTCAGGGAGCAACTGTTAGCGTGCAGAGCACGCCAATTCCGTTCGCTGCCGGAGGCGTCACCCTGGACCTCGCCTTCGAGCGCCCTGACTCCCACGCCGATTCATGGAGAGCACGAGCCGACCGATCAGTGGACCGGCGCCCGCTATCCGCGTAAGCACCGCCGCGGCCTATCCTGGTCGGGCATCAAATGAACTCGAAACCGGACAGACAGGGTGAGTCTCGCGCGAGCCTTCGGATCGTGGCGCGTCAGATAAGATTGCGGTCCCGGAGCATCACAATCTCCGCGTCACCCAGGCCCGCGCCCCTCAGTACCTCGTCCGTGTGCTCGCCAAGGCGGGGCGCACGGCGGTCGAAGCAAAAGTGCGGCGCTTGCCCGTCGCCGGCGACTGTCCCCGGATAACGCAAATCTCGGCCCAGTTCGGGGTGGTTGATGGTCGCAAAGCTGCCCCGCGCAGCAAAGTGCGGATCCCCGAGGTTGTCCTCCGGGCGGCGGATCGGTGACCAGGCGAGGCCTTGCGCCTGCGCACGATGAAAGATTTCCTCCGCGGGAAGGCTCGCAACTACTTCCATCAGCAGATCGTTGCGATAGATGGCCGCGGCTACGCGATCGTCTTTTTCCAGTTGTTTGAATTCCGGCGTTCCGAGAACGTGCGGAATGCCGACCTGGTCGGCCAGATCACCGAGCGCGCGCAGTTCTCGTTCAAAGGGGCTCAGGTTGGCAAGCATGAGAACGTGGTCGGCGCTCTCCGACAGTCGCGCGTGCGTGATAACGGTCGCCGCATGACGCGCGGTCTGCCGCTTCACGACCTCCCCGGTGTACGCGTAGGTCGGAATCGCGACTTCAGTGCAGGTGTTAACCGCCTCGTGAACCGAGACGTCGATGAACTGGCCCTCGCCGCTCAGCTCGCGGAAATTGAGCGCCGCCATTATTGCAACCGCCGCGTATTCGCCGCCCAGATGGTGCGAATGCCACATGGCGGGCGCGATCGGTGGAGTGTCGTAGAGTCCCTCCCGGTCCGGGTCGTAGCCGCACACGGCCATGATTCCCCCGAGCGCCATCTGGACCAGATCCGTGGCCTTCAGGGCGCACCAGGGTCCATCCAGGCCAAATGGTGTGATAGTGCAGACAATTAGTCGCGGATTGTCCTGCGCGAGCTTGCGCCACAGCGGCAAGCGCCGCGCGACGACCTCAAATTCTCCCGAGAGCAGCACAATATCGGCCCGGGCCGCCAAGGCAGAGAGTGCCGGCTGCGCGTCGAGATAGTCGACATCCAGCGTCACGCTCTGCTTGTTCAGGTTGTAACGCCAGAAGAAAAGACTCTGCTCGGGGTCGGGGGTGCCGGCTGCAAACGGTCCGACCCGGCGTGAGGCCGCACCACCGGGGGGTTCGATCTTGACGACTTCGGCCCCCAGACCGGAAAGGAGCAGCGCGGCATAGTCGCCCAATTGGTCGCCAATTTCCAGCGTCCTGAGCCCGCCGAGCGAAGCGCGCAGGTTGTAATCCCGGTTCAAATGACACCTTCCTGTGCGAGCGCGCTCATTTCCGCGGCGCTCAGACCAACCAGTTCGCCGTATACGAAAGCATTGTCCTCGCCCAGCTTGGGAGCGGCACGACCGGTCATTCCACCGACTTCGGCGGGAGAGCGAGAAAGCTTGGCCGGGAAGCCTTCGACCGGCCAGGTCCCGATTTCACTTTGTGGAAGGTCGACGTAGTAGGCGCGCGCCTTGAGCTGGGGGTCGTGGTCGAACCGGTCGGAAGCTTTTTGCACCACGCCCGCCGGAATGCCGCGCGCCTGCAGCCGATTCATAAGATCGTAGCGATCGCAGCCGGCGGTGAAACTCGTGAGCTTGTCCTCCAGCTCGTTCTCGTATTGCTTTCGACCGGCGGCCGTCGTGAAACGCGTATCCAGTGCCCACGACGGCGAACCCATCTCCTCGGTGAGTGCTCGCCACTGCTCGTCCGATTGAACCGAGAGAGCGATCCAGTTGTCCTCTCCGCTGCATCGATAGGCACCGTGCGGTGACCAGGCCAGAAACGGCATACGGTTTCCATAGCGCACGGTCGGCTTGCCGGTGATTTGATGCTCGACGATTGAGGTGCCCGACAACATCAGGCCCGTTTCGCACTGCGACATGTCCAGGTAGCATCCGGCGCCGGTCAGCCGCTGACGGCGGATCGCCGCCATCAGCAGGAGCGCGCCGAAGTAGCCAGGCGAGTGGTCGAGGTACGAATAGCCCCAGCCGGCGGGATGGGCCTGGTCGGGAAGGCCAGACAGGAAAGTCAGGCCGGAGAACGCCTGCGCGGTCGGCCCGTAGCTCACATAGTCCTTGTAAACGCCGGCCTTGCCCAACCCGGTGGTCTGCAAATAGATGATGCCGGGATTGATCTTGCGCAACTCGTCGTAGCCAAGGTCCCACTTGTCCATCTGGCCGGGACTGAAATTCTCGCAAATCGCATTCGCGTCGCGCACCATCCGTCGGAGCAGGTCTCGTCCTTTCGGATGATTCAGGTTTAGCGTAATTCCGTACTTGCCCGGATTGGTGTTGTTGAAGTAGGCGCCCCGGTCGTAATTTCCGGGGCGGCCGCGCCCGCGGGCCACTCCCTGCACCCGGCCCCCGTCCGCGCGCGCGTGGTCGGGAGCATACGGCGGAGTGTAACGGAGAAAGTCGACAGCCTTGCGCTCGCGCCATTCGATGCGAATGACCTGCGCGCCGAAAGTCGCCAGCAGACGCGTCGCTTGTGGTCCGACCTGCAGCCAGGTCAAATCCAGCACACGCACGCCGTCAAGCGCCCGTTCACTTTTCGGGTTGCCGTTGCCCATCGTCTCACCCAAAGATAGGCGGGACATCCGCGGTCAGGCGGATGTCCCGCGCTCCAACAAAGGCAGAGTCAAAAGGGAGGCAGCCTGGACTGCCCCTATGCAGAAACGCCGTGGCGCAGAACCTGCCCCGGGGTCGCGCCGGTGAAGCGGTCACCTTTCCACGTGATCTGTCCGTTCACGATGATGTGGCTGTACCCCTCGGCGCGCTGCACCCGACGCCATTCGTCGCCAGGCAGGTCGTGCGCAATCTCGACTGGCAGCACTTTAAGCTGCTCCAGATTGTAGACGACGATATCTGCCGGAGCACCTTCCCGCAGAAAGCCGCGATCCTTGAATCCGGCGCAGAAGGCCGGCAGTCCCGACATCCGCCAGTGGATGTCCTCGAGGCTCAGCCAGTTTTTCTCGCGAACGAACCGGATGAGGCCTTCGGTCGGGTAGCGCCCGGCGGTGAGAAACTTGGTGTGAGCCCCACCGTCGGAAACCCCAAAGGTAATATAAGGATAGTCGAGCAGTTCCTTCATCAGGTCGGACGAGTTGACCGCGGGCGCGAAGAATTCGGTCTTGAGATTCTCCGATACCGCGAGATCCAGCATCACATCGACCGCTTCTTTGCCGGTCTCCTTGGCGGCAAGGCGAAGGGTCATGCCCTCGAACTTTTTGTTCGCGGGGTCCTGGCATTCGGTAATGATGATTTCGTCGAAGTAGTTGGTGATGAGGCTCTCGCGCGGCATCTGTGCTTTGAGTGCGGCGCGCCGGCGCGGATCGCCGAGCTTCTCGGCGCGTTCGGCAACCGTGCCGGTGGTGGCTTCGCGCCACGCATCGGAATCATCGAACAGGTTCCAATCCTCGAAGGTGAAAGTAAGGCCGGCGTCAGTGGTGGTGCCCTGACCGTAAACCGGCAGTCCTTTCTGGCGACAACGCTCGAGCCACTTCATGGTATTGCGATGGCGATGCGGGAAACGATCGTTGGTGACGAGCGCCTCGTACATGATCGGGCGCCCGCTGACTTCGGCCAGTTTCTCGAAGTGCTGGGCATCCTTCCTGGGATCCCAACTCGCCAGGGTGAGCTCCTGGAATCCTTCGCCGCGCTCGCCGAGCACCCGCGCCATCTCGATGCAGGTCTCGTCACTCATCACGTCGGTGTTCATCGGAGAACCGTCAAAGTCGCGCTGGACCGCGCTCGGCCCGCCGGGTAGGAGCCGCTGCGCCGACCATCCGCACGCACCCGCATCCATCGCCTGATGGAGGATTTGGCGCATCCTTGCGTGCTCGTCGTCGGTCGGCATGCGACCGGTTTTCGATTCCTCGATCCCCATCACGTAGCCGAGGACCGGATTCATCGGAACGTACGGCAGCAGGTTGACCCCCTTGGGAAGCCGGTCGAGCTTGTCCATGAACTGCGGATAGCTCTCCCAGTCGAACGGCATCGCCGCCTGCATCGCACGCAGGGGGATTGCTTCGGTGCGGACCATGGTGAGCATCGCGCGCTCGGCATCTTTCGAGCGCACCGGCGCGAAGCCGAACCCGCAATTGCCGATAACGACGGAGGTGATGCCGTGATAACCGGAAATCGTCAGATACGGGTCCCAGAAAATCTGCGCATCATAGTGGGTGTGCAGATCGATGAAGCCCGGCGCGACGATGTGGCCCTCGGCATCCACCACCTTGGCGCCCTGGTGGGTGGCGATGCGCCCAATCTTGGCGATGCGGCCGTTTTTGATCCCGATGTCGCTGCGGAACCGCGGCGCGCGGGTACCGTCGACCACCATGCCATTTTTGATGACTATGTCGAATTCCGCCATGACGAGAACCTCACGTGAGTTGAGATGCGTCTGCGTTTGGTCTGCTTAGTATCTACCCCTCTTTGGAGAAAAAACAAACCAATCGGTATGTTGAATTTTTCCGAGGCCGCGATCAACGCACCGGCAAGGTCCGCGAACGCGACCCGGGAATTTCCCTGAACCTGAGGGGCGCGCGTGGAAGTCACCGACAAATCAACCAAAATCCTTACCGCGACTCGGTTACGAGAGACCGCCGCGATTGTAGTCCGACACGAGAATATGAAAGCCTTGGCCGGGGAGGACACGACGATGGCCAAACGTGGACGGCTTGCCCTTTCGAACTCAGGCTACTCGATGCCGGCAGATGCTCCCGCTTACCAGCGGCCTCCCTTCTACTATCGCGGCACGCGATCAATCGCGGTCGCGTTTGAGACCGACGCCGACGCGGCACTGGGAGCGCTCCCCGCACCGCTCGCGATCAGCGAGCCGGCGACCGCGGTTCTGTCGTTCTATCACTATCCGTGGACAACCTTCGGTCCCTACAACGAGACGATTCTTTCGCTGCTGGTCGAGCACAACGGGCGCCCGATGACGTACATCACGCACATCGCGGTGACGAGCGAGCCGCCGATGCTGGCGGGACGCGAAATCTGGGGCTTCCCCAAGAAGCTTGCACAAATCGAGTTCAAGCAGGAACGCGACATGATCTATGGAACCCTGGAACGCCCGGCCGGAATTCGCCTGGCCAGCGCGGTGGTTCGCCCGGAAAGACCCGCAGACAACGGCCACTCCGGGGCCGCGCGCCCGCCGGTGAGCCTGCGCCTGATTCCGTCTGCCGAAGAAAACCGCCGGCCGTCGTGCGCCGAACTGATCGAGACCTCCACCGAGGTTACGATTCACGAAGCTTGGACCGGCAGCGGTTCGGTTGCCTTCGCGGAGGGCTCGCGACTCGATCCCTGGAACCTGATGCCGGTAAGGCGCGTGCTGCAGTCGAGCTACATGCTGAGCGATATGACGCTCGGTTTCGGCAAAGTGATCGATCACCTCGAGTAGTCAGAGTCGCGAACGTCGGTCGGCCCGATTCAGACGAATCAGGGCGCGAGGTCAGATTCGAACCTCCCCAACGACGGGCACACAATCGTGCCCGACGCGCCGAATCGGCTTCTGAGCGCGCAGGTGGATTAGGTAACCGCGCGACGCTCGCCCAGTCCGGCGGGGCCACCGACGCGGGCAAAGATGGGTCAATTTCCCTTTCAGCAGCGGGGCTACTTGGCTACGGTCAGCGAGGCCAGGAAGTCATCAAGCAGGTGGCTGAACCGGGCCGGATGTTCCAGGTTTGGAAGATGAGCCGCGTTCATCCTCACCAGCCTGGCGCCGACGATTTCCGCAGCGAGGCGATCGGCGAGCTTTCTCAGATCTTCGGAGTCGTGGTCTCCGATTACGACCAGGGTTGGCACGTTTATCTCGCGCAACCGCCCGATCGCGGGCGGAGTAAGCGGTTTTTCCTGACGGGCGAACCGCTCCAGCGAAAAGTTGTCGCGATGGAGTTGCAGGGCGTGCTCGCGATAGACGGGATCAACCTCGCTGGAAGCGCGCGAGGGACCATCAATCCAATACTTCGCATCCATCTCCCGTGCCCGATCAACTTCGCCTTTCTGAATCACCCTGAGTAGCTCGCTCCAGTACTTGAGGGCACCGGCGGAGAGGTGGGCAGGATCGTTCATGCCGCTGACCCCAGAACCCACCAGGACCAGCCCGGCGACAGCCTTCGGATGCTCCAGCGCAAAGTCGATAGCCGCCGCGCCTCCCATCGAGCATCCAACCAGGACGGCCGCTTTCACGCCGAGGTGCCCGAGCAGATTGGACACGTCGTCTCGCAGCGCGAATGGTTCGTCGGGGAATTTGCTCTTGCCAAACCCGCGGTGGTCGTAGCGGATGACTCTGAACTTCGCGGCAAACTTTTGGAACTGGGGATCCCACATGCGGGAGTCGGATACGCCAGCGTGCAAAAAGACAACGGCATCGCCGGTCCCAGCAGTTTCGAAGTACAGCTGGGCGCGGCCCGACGGTGCGTAACCGGAGCTGAAATCGGGTTGGGATGTCATGGTGGTTCCTTTTACTCTTGCGTCCAAATCGGAGTTTCGCTAAATCTTCGCCTTACGTCAACGGCTCTCCAGAGGACATCTACAATGGCGCGTCCCATCCATCACGTCGATCTCACGGTCAGCGATATGGCTCGTTCCAGGACCTTCTACGAGCCGGTTATGCGCTATCTCGGCTACGAGCTCGCCGGCGAAACGCCCAGTGAGGTGCTTTTCTCGCCGGCCGACGGGTGCACGAACACATCGGTACGACTTTACGCGGCAAAACCCGGGAGCAGAGGGAAGCGGCACGATCGATATGCACCCGGACTGCATCATCTCGCGTTTGACGCGGAGAGTAGAGAGGACGTCGACGGGCTCCATCTGCTGCTGCGCGAGCTCAACGCTGAGATTCTCGATCCCCCCGGGATCTACTATCCGCCGGGCTACTATGCGCTGTTCTTTGCGGATCCCGATGGGCTGAAGCTCGAGCTGGCATTCACTCCCGGTTCGCCTCCTGCTCGCGCGACGTCGCCCGCTGGGCAGGCAAAGGATGTGGTTTTACGCAAGATCGATTGCGTGATGGTCAAGGTGGGGAATCTCGATGCCGCCCGACGATTCTACGAACGCGTGCTGGGTCTGACCCACTTGTGGTCCAATCCCCATTCGATCGCGCTCGGGATGCGCGACTGCGATGCCGAGATAGTGCTGCATGACGACCCCCAGATACCGCGCGAGTGTAACGTCCACTACCTGGTGGGCGACGTGAAGGAGACGGCGGCGAAACTGAGCTCCGCGGGATGCTCGGTCATGGTTGCGCCGTTCGAGGTTCGGGTCGGGATGTGCGCGGTGCTTCGCGACCCGTTCGAAAACCTGCTCAACCTGATCGACATGAGCAAGGGACCGGTCGACAGCGGAGTGAAAGAGCAACGCTAACCCCGGGGCCGGGGCGAACCCAAGTCTATCCTCCGGGAGCACACCGGTGCTCGCAAACCGGAACAGCTGTCGGGGGCTCGACCCGGAACGCAAACGAAACCGAGGCGATTCGACCTCCGGCACCAAGGCCTACCTTAAAGAACAGTCCTGAGCGGGCGCGTACCAGCGCTGATCCTCGACGACGAACGCGCTCTGGAAGGGAACAAGGGCAGTTCGACGACTCCACCGACTTGTTGGAATCGGCCAGGCGGTGGCTCTATCGGCCGACTGGCTTGGTGCCCGAAAGCACCGCAAAGATCAGGTTCCGATAGACGCAGGAGACCTCCACAAACCCGACCTCGCGCATCCAGGCCAGGTGCTGTCCCACGGTCGATGGCAGGTCCTGTTTCATGCGCGATAACGCGGCCACCAGATCCCGCTCCGCGACTTTGAGTTCGCGGGCCCGCTTGATCCACAGTTCGCGTGCCCGCTCGTCGATCGCGGCGGTCTCGCCGGCGACCTGGTCGGCATTGATGAACACGCCTCCCGGGGTCAGGTACTTGAGAATGTCTCCGAACAGATGGCGCTTGCCGCCATCGGGCAGATGATAAATCGCCAGCGACGACACGACCGCGTCATACGACTTGGACGGTGTGGCGGGCGGCAGTTGGGCCGAGACAAAGCGGATCCGCGTGCCAAACGGCTTCAGGCGCAGACGCGCGACGGCGAGCATCTCGGGGGCGGGGTCAAACAAGGTCAGCCGCGCCCTCGGGAAGACCGTAGCGACCTTCGCCGAGAGCAACCCGCTGCCCGCGCCGAGATCCAGAATCTCGCGCTTGTCGGTCGGCGCGAACGGCAGTAGTTCGAGCACCGAGCGATACAGATCCTCGGAGCAGGGAACCAGTTTGAGGTGCGCGCTATCAAAATTGTCGGCGGTCGCTCCGCTCCCTTTAGCGGTTTTCTTTGCCATCGTGTGAGATTACCGGTCGGCACGGGTTTGGGCGACATCTCCAAGCGTGAACCGGACCCGCCTTGCGCGGTTCGGAGCAGGCGATTATTCCTCACTTCGAGGGCATACGGTATGCCGACGCGTCACTTCACACCCGCCTTCTTCGAATTTTTCGAGGAACTGGCGCGCAACAACAACCGGGAATGGTTTCAACGCAACAAGCATCGCTACGAGTCCCAGGTGCGCGACGCGATGCTCGGGTTCCTCGCAGATCTCGCGCCTCGCCTGCGTAAGCTGAGCAAGTACTACGTCGCCGATCCGAGACCGAGCGGGGGTTCGATGTTTCGAATTTATCGAAACCTGCGCTTCTCTCGCGACAAGACTCCCTACAAGACCAACGCTGCGGCAGCGATTCATCACTCGAGTACCGGCGGGTGGCCGTCGCCGGCATTTTATATCTCGCTGTCGCCCGATGAGATCTTCGGCGGTGTGGGCATTTGGCATCCGGACGCGGATACCCTGCGGAAGATTCGCGACGCGATAGTGGCCCGACCGACCGCGTGGAAGAAGGCCAGCGGCGATCGCGAATTTACGCGGCAATTCGAACTGATGGGTAAGAGCCTTTCGCGGCCGCCCAAGGGCTACGACCCCGAGCATCGTCTTATCGGGGACCTCAAGCGCAAGGATTTCGTCGCGGGCAGGGACTTCACGCGCACGGAAGCCTGCTCGGCACGTTTTATCGACTCGTTCGCCGGGGCCTGCGCTGCATCGGTCCCCTTCGTACGATTCCTCACCGAGGCGGTTGGCTTGAAGTGGTAAGCGGCCTCGGCCGCTGGTTCCAATTGAGTGCGAGAGTCCCCGAAGCCTTCTTCATTGGAGCGACCTCGGGACCGGAGAATGTCAGGAACTGGCGGCCTGACCTAACCCCTCGTTCAGAGAGTCCTTGAGTTGCTTGCCCGGCTTGAACTTCGCCGAGCGGCTGGCCGATATCTGGATTGCTTCGCCGGTCTTTGGGTTACGCCCGGTCCTGGCCTGGCGGGACGAGACGGAGAAAGTGCCAAAACCCGAGATATTCACCCGCTCGCCCTGCTTGAGTGCGGCGATGATGTCGTCGAGCATCAGGTTGATTGCACGCTCGGCGTCACCCTTGGGAAGTGGAAGCTTGTTTGAGAGCCCTTCGATAAGTTCCGCCTTAGTCATGGGTCTGTATTATACGGCTCCCCCCGCCGCATTTTGTACGTCCCCGCTGGACGCAGCCGGGTCCGTCGGTTTCAAACTACAATCCTGTTGTCAGCGAACCTCGCCCGCGCCCACCGCGGTCAGGAGAGATTCGGGGACACCCGAGGCTCGTCATCATCAGGCGTGTCTGGCTCGTCCTTGTCGGCCTCCCGAAGGAAATCCAGATCCTTCCTCGCCGGCTTGGGCTTGAAGAATTCGTCCGGATCATCAAGTACCAGGGCGTGCCGAAGCACCTCGTCGACGTTGTCGGCCTGCACCAGCTGCACACCCTTGAGGATCTGCGGTGCGATCTCGACGATGTCCTTGGCGTTCTCCTTGGGAATCACCACGGTCTTGATACCGCCACGATGGGCAGCCAAGACCTTCTCCTTGAGACCTCCGATCGGGAGCACGCGACCCCGCAGCGTGATCTCGCCCGTCATCGCCAGATCGTTACGGACGCTCTTGCGGGTGAGAGCCGAAACCAGTGCGGTTGCCAGAGTAATGCCGGCGGACGGCCCGTCCTTGGGGATCGCCCCTTCCGGAATATGAATGTGAATGTCGATCCGGTGGTAGAAGCTCGGATCCAGACCGAGAATGTCAGCGCGCGATCGCACGTACGAAAGCGCGGCCTGCGCGCTTTCCTGCATTACCTCGCCGAGTTGGCCGGTGATGGTCAGCTTGCCGCGCCCGGGGACAATGGTCACCTCGACGTTCAGCAACTCGCCGCCGAGTTCGGTCCACGCCAGGCCGGTTGCAACCCCGACCTGGGGTGTCGCTTCCGCCATTCCATAGCGGAACTTGGCGGGACCGAGATATTTCCCGAGGCTTGAGGCCGAGATCTTCACGTGTGCGTTGCGGTCGGTCTTGACCACTTCGACCGCGACCTTTCGGCAGATCGACGCGATCTCGCGTTCGAGGTTCCGCACGCCGGCTTCGCGCGTATAGTGCCGCACGATTCCGAGCAGAGCCTTGTCCGAGAATTCAACATTCTCGGGCTTAAGTCCGTTGGCCTCTTCCTGCTTCTTGACGAGATATTTTTTCGCGATTTGCAGTTTTTCGGTTTCCGTGTATCCGGGAATGCGGATTACTTCCATGCGATCCTGAAGAGGCCGCGGGATGCGCTCCAGCGTGTTCGCGGTGGTGATGAACATCACCTTGGACAAGTCGTAATCGCAATCCAGGTAGTGATCGTTGAAGGTGCAGTTCTGCTCCGGATCCAGCACCTCCAGCAGCGCGGAGGAGGGATCGCCGCGGAAATCGGTGGACATTTTATCCACCTCATCGAACAGCATTACCGGGTTGGAGGACCCGGCCTTGCGAATCGACTGGATAACCTTTCCGGGAAGCGCACCGATGTAGGTCCGACGGTGGCCGCGGATCTCGGCTTCATCGCGCACGCCGCCGAGCGACACGCGCACGAACTTGCGGCCCGTCGCACGCGCCACCGACTTGCCGAGCGAAGTCTTGCCAACCCCTGGAGGACCCACCAGACAGAGGATCGGGCCCTTCATCTGACCAACCAGGGTCTCAACCGCCAGATACTCCAGGATGCGCTGTTTCACCTTCTCGAGGCCGAAATGGTCTTCTTCGAGAACGCGCTCCGCCTCCTTGATGTCGAGCTTGTCTTCGGTGTATTCGAACCACGGCAGGGCGAGAAACCAGTCGAGGTAGTTGCGCACGACCGTCGCCTCGGCTGACATCGGCGACATCATCTTGAGCTTTTTAATCTCGCGCTCGCACTTCTCGCGAGCCTCGGCCGGCATCTTCTTCTGCCGGAGCTTCTCTTCGAGTTCCTGGATCTCGTTCTTGAACTCGTCCTTCTCGCCGAGTTCCTTCTGGATCGCGCGCATCTGCTCGTTGAGGTAGTACTCCTTCTGGGTCTTCTCCATCTGCTTCTTGACCCGGGAGCGGATGCGCTTTTCGACCTCCAGGATTTCCAGCTCGGAACGCATGTAGCCTAGTATCTTCTCGAGCCGCTCCGCCGGTTTGAGGCATTCGAGCAGCGCCTGCTTGTCCTCGAGCTTGATGCCCAGATGACCCACGATCTTGTCGGCCAGGAACGCGGGATCATCTACGCTGGAGATGGACGCGACCATCTCGGGCGGAATCTTCTTGTTCAGGCGGGCATAATTGTCAAAGGTCGATACGACCGAGCGCATCAGCGCCTCGACCTCGGTGGTCCGGTCGGACAACTCCTCGACCTCCTCGGCTTCGACCTGAAAATATTCCTCTTCCGTCAGGTAGCGGACCACCCGTGCTCGCTTCTTCCCCTCGAGCAGCGCCTTGACGGTTCCATCGGGCAGGCGCAGCAGCTGGACGACGATGCCAAGCGTGCCCACCCCGTAGAGGTCCTGGGGGGTGGGCTCGGCCACCTTCGCATCCTTCTGCGCAACCAGCAAAATGGGTTGCTTCTTCGCTTCGGCGGCCTCGAGCGCCTTGATCGACTTCTGGCGGCCGACGAAGATCGGGTAGACCTCGTGTGGAAAAACTATTAGTTCGCGCAGCGGCAGCAGGGGAACGACGGCTGCCGAGGCGTCGCGACTGTCTTTTTTATCGTTACGAAACAGCATCTGTGTGGATCCCGAATCCCTCAAAGGTCAGGCGGTTTCTGCCGTCTTCTGGTAAACCAGCAGCGGCTGCTCCTTCTGCGTAACCACTTCCTCCGAGATCAGCACCTCCTTGATATTGGGCTGCGACGGAATCTCGTACATCAGGTCCACCATGATGCTTTCCATGATGGCCCTGAGCCCCCGCGCCCCCGACTTTCGTTTCAGGGCTTCGCGCGAGATGGCGCGCAGCGCACCCTGAGTAAATTTCAGATGGACGTTCTCCATGTCAAACAATTTTTGATACTGGCGCACCAAAGCATTCTTGGGTTCGGTCAAGATTCGCACCAGCGCCTCGTCATCCAGCTCGCCCAAGGTTGCAATTACGGGCAAACGTCCCACGAATTCCGGGATCAATCCGAACTTGAGCAGATCCTCGGGCTGCACCTCGTTGAGCAGTTCGGACACGGTCTTGGGATCGCGATGGGTTAGGTCGGCGCGAAAGCCCATGGTCTTGCCGGCGATTCGGCGGCGGATGATGTCGTCGAGCCCCACAAATGCACCACCGCATATAAAGAGGATGTTGGTGGTGTCGACCTGGAGGAATTCCTGCTGCGGGTGCTTGCGTCCGCCCTTGGGTGGGACTGACGCCATGGTGCCCTCGATGATCTTGAGCAACGCCTGTTGGACGCCCTCGCCGGAAACATCGCGGGTTATTGACGGATTGTCGCCCTTGCGCGCGATCTTGTCGATTTCGTCGATGTACACGATGCCGCGCTGGCAGCGTTCGATGTCGTAGTCGGCGTTCTGCAGCAGTGACAGGATGATGTTTTCGACGTCTTCGCCGACGTAGCCGGCCTCGGTAAGCGAGGTCGCATCGGCGATCGTAAAGGGAACCTGGAGAAAGCGCGCGAGGGTCTGGGCGAGCAGGGTCTTGCCCACCCCGGTTGGACCGATGAGCAGGATGTTGGATTTCTGGAGCTCGACGTCGCCGGTGACCATTTGCGAGTCGATGCGCTTGTAGTGGTTGTGGACCGCAACCGAGAGGATCTTCTTGGCGCGCTCCTGGCCGATCACATACTGGTCGAGGACACGCTTGATTTCGGCCGGTTTGGGTACCGCGGATGACTGGCTGAAGGCCTCTTCGCCGTCGGTTTCCTCGGCGATGATGTCGTTACAGAGGTCGATACACTCGTCGCAGATATAGACCGTGGGGCCAGCAATCAGCTTGCGGACTTCGTCCTGGCTCTTTCCACAAAACGAGCAAACCAGGTTGCCCGAACGGTCGTCATGCTTGGCCATACTGCCTCCGGCGGCTCAGTTGGAGGGCCTCCGGCTAACGATTACCTCATCAATCAGGCCATATTCAACTGCGTCTGCCGGAGTCATGATGAAATCGCGATCCGTGTCCTTCTCTATTCTACGCAGGTTTTGACCTGTGTGTCGCGCGAGGATCTCGTTCATCTCCTGGCGCGCACGGATGATCTCGCGAGCCTGTATTTCTATGTCCACCGCCTGACCCTGCGCGCCGCCATGGGGCTGATGGATAACCATCCGCGAGTGCGGCAGCGCGTAGCGGCGGCCCCGGGCGCCGGCCGCGAGCAGCACCGCGCCCATGCTGGCCGCCTGCCCGAGACACAAGGTGGATACGCTGGGCTTGATAAACTGCATGGTGTCGTAGATCGCCATCCCGGCGGTCACCGAGCCGCCCGGCGAGTTGATGTAGAAGCTGATCTCTTTCTCGGGATCCTCGGACTCCAGGAACAGGAATTGCGCCGTGATCAGGTTGGCGACCACGTCGTTTACCTCGGTGCCGAGAAAAACGATGCGGTCCTTCAGAAGTCGAGAATAGATGTCGTACGCCCGTTCGCCACGGCCCGTCTGCTCGACTACGATCGGAACCAGGTTACTCATAACCCGCGCTGCGTCGCAGCCACGGCGAGTCCTCGGGGGGATTGGCCGCTGACGCCATTAAATTGTATCGGCTCCGCAACAATCGGGCAACGACAGGAGGCAATCAAACGGCGTCTCGCGACTTGACAAACTAGGAACTTGCGCTCTCAGTTTCACGCTGCGCACGCTCCAGCAGAAGATCGAGAGTCTTTTCGCGCCGCATGGTTCCGCGCAGCACCTCGCGGTTTTCCTCGTGGCGATAAAACTCCGCCGCCCGATCACGTGCGCGGCCGGCTTCGGTCACGAGCTTCGCGACGCGGTCACCCAGGTCTTCGTCACCGACCTGGATCTTTTCCTGTTCGGCGAGCGCATCGAGGATGAGCGCGGTGCGTGCGCGCTTCTCGGCACGACGCTTCAGGTCGTCGGCCGCGTTCCTTACCTGCTCGGCAACCTGCTCCTGCGGCAGGCCGCCGGCGCGCAGCGTCGAGCTGAGCTCTTCTTCCATGGCCTGCGTCTCGCGCCGCACCAGCGATTCCGGAACCTCGATGGCGTTGCGTTCGATGACCAGCTCGAGCAGTCCCTGGCGCACCCGTGCATCCGCCTCTGCCCGCGCATGACGCTCCAGGTCGTCACGAACCTTCTTGCGCAGCTCGGCCAAATCCGCGGTACCGTTGTCCTTCGCAAATTCATCATCCAGAGCCGGCAGCACGCGCTGATAGATCTCCTTGACCTGGGCGCGCCATTCCACCGTCTTTCCCGCCAACTCCTTTTGCGAATACTCGGGCTCATAGGACCGGTTCGCGCTGACGGGTTGGCCGATTTCGGCGCCGGTCAGAATTTCGTCGAGCCCGTGCGCCAGAGCGCGCTTGGAGACCTCGAGCAGGCGATCCTCGGACTTGCCGGCGGAAAGCGGTTGGTCGCCGATGAGCCCCTCGACGGCCGCGAGCACGTAGTCGCCATCGTTGACCTGTTTGCGGTCTTCGATCTTCTTCAGCGTGCCCTGCCGTTCACGCAGCGTGCCGAGCGCCTGGTCGACCTCCTCGTCTTTGACTTCAATTTTGGACTCGGGAACCTTAAGCCCTTCATAGTCCTTGACCGTAATTTCAGGACGCAGATCGAAGGTCGCGCTGAACTTGAGCGACTTGTTGAGATCGGTTTCTTCGGTCACGATCTCCGGAGTGACGATCGGCCTGAGGCTGTTCTCTTCGAGCGCCTTTTCGGTGTATTCGCGGACCAGTTTCTGGATCACCTCGCCGCGTACCTGGTCACCGAAGAATCGCTCCAACAAATTGCGCGGAGCATGCCCGGGGCGGAACCCCTTCAGCACGACACCGCGCCGCAGCTCGTTGTAAGCCTGGTCGAGCTCGCGCTTTATCTCATCCTGCTCAATTTCGATGGTGACTTTGCGCCGAAGCGCGCTGGGGGTCTCGATGTTTACTTGCATGGCACTAGAACTAGACAGCTAACCATACGCGCGCTCAGCGATTCAACCGACCAAAGGCACAGACGGGATTTCGGACGCAAGCCAAAGTCGCCGAGTTGAAGCTCCATCAGGTTGAGGGCCGCCGCGATTTTGGATCTGTGCGCTGGTTGCCCCAGCTCAGCTCGATGAGCACGAGATGATGAGTCTACAGAGTGGCTCATGGCGACGACCTTCAACCATCATCTTCGGCGGCTTTCTGTTTTTCGCCCAGCCACTTCCGTCGGCCCAGCCTTCCCGTGCAGAGCACTGTGCGCAAACCGATCAAAAAGGCGCAGCCTCATCGGTTTCGTTGCCGGGAAGAACAGAGCCCCTGCCCTGCCGGACCTTCAAATGTTCCCGCCCCTGATCTCACGCCTCGGTGAACGTGAGCCTGCCGATTATCTCGCTCACCGAGCGCTTGCCATGCTCGCCGAGCAGCGCGTCCAGTTCGCGATCGATTCGGCCGAGCGCACCCGCCCCTTCTTTCATCAGGGCCGAGCCGACCTGCAGTCCCTTTGCGCCGCTGAGGTGAGCCAGGTAGGCGTCCCGACCGTTATTGATTCCGCCCACCGCCACGATGTCCAGAAGATTCTCGCTTTCCTGGTACATCGCGTGCGCGTGAGAAAGCGCGCGAAGCTTGCCCTTGACAGAGCCGGTGGCGAGGTCGATTTCGAGATCCTTGGGCAGATCATTCTGGCAAACCGCTATCGCTACCTGCATGGATTTGAGGAGATCGGCCAGGGCCCGCGGCGGAAACTGGGATCGTGGTGGAAGCTTCACCGCCAGCACGCCGTTCGCCGCGCCGCGCACGCCACCGATTAGCGCCTTGAGCCGTTCGAAGGATGCGAACGGCGCAACCGAGTTGGCCACATAGTCGTCGGCGAGATTGAGCTCGAGGATCGCGACGCCGGCCCGATCGAGGATGCGTGCCACCGTAATGAATTCATCCTCGCTCGTGCCAACGATGCTGCCGATAATCTGCTTGCCACGCGCTGTCAGTTCTCCGGCAATCGCGGCAAAGTGTTCCACTCCACGATTCTTGAGATTCTCCGGGGCCTCGAGGCCCGCGAGGTTGCACGATTTGAACACCAGCGCGCCCGCGTGCACGGCGCTCAGTTCGTAGATTTCGCCGCGCTCGGCGGAGCGCGGCCCCGAGGCATTCATTATGGTGCTGTGCAGATCCACACCGCCCAATCGAATCGAGGTCCGTTCCATGCGCCGTTTCTACTCGCTCGCGCGCCGCACGGGCAAGCGCGCTGCCGGCGTTGTTTGCCCCTCTCGTGGCAGATAGCTTCTCCACCGTGGAGGCTGCGAAAATTCTTATCGCGGGCGCCGGCGCGATCGGCTCGGTGTTCGGCGCGATGCTGCATGCCGCCGGTCACCGGGTGACCTTGCTGGGGCGACGCGAACATATGGAAGCGATCGCGCGCGGTGGATTGCGAATCACCGGGTTGCTGGGTACGCACACGATTTTGGGCCTGAACCTCGCCGACCGACCTTCCCAGCTTGATGGGCGGTTCGATCTGATTCTGTGCACGGTCAAACCCTACGACACCGCCGCGCTTTCAGAGGATATTGCCGAGCGCCTGTCGGAGCACGGGGTGGTCGTCTCGATGCAAAACGGCCTCGGAAACATCGAGGCACTTGCCGGTCGTTTTGGCTTGGCACGCGTTCTGGGCGGACGCGTTATCTTCGGCTCCGAACTGCAGCGCCCGGGAGCGGCGCACGTGACGGTGTTCGCGGACCCGGTCGCGATCGGCCCGGCGCCGGCTATCCACGGTACGCTATCGGGCGTTTTGGCAGGACGCGCATCCGAGGCCGCTCGGCTCATTGACCGCGCAGGGGTAGCCGCGGTCGGATGCGCGGACATCATGCCGGTCATTTGGAGCAAGCTCCTCTACAACGTGGCCTTGAATGCCCTCGGCGCTCTGTACGAACTGTCATACGGAGAGTTGGCCGGGGATCCGGACCTGCGCGCGATCATGAGTGAGGCAATCGGCGAAGCGTTTGCGGTGGCACGCAAGCTCGAGGTGGCCCTGCCCTTCGCTACTGCAAGCGAGTACCTCGAGACGTTTTATGGGAGACTCATTCCGGCCACCAAGACCCATCATCCAACCATGCTCTACGATCTCAAGAACCGCGGGCGCACCGACGTCGATTGGCTTAACGGCAAAATAGTGGAACTCGCCCGGCAGACCGGACTGACGGCCCCGGTTAACCAAATGCTGGTCCGCCAAGTTCACGCCACCGAGCGCACCGCCCGCTCCCGAGGAGCCGGAAGGCAATGAGCCGCGCGACTATCCGGCGGGCGAGTCTTGATGCGATTGTCGCACACGCGGAGCGCGAATTTCCCCACGAATGTTGCGGGTTCATCATCGGTAATGACTCGTCTGAGGAGGTGCGTCCGATCGCGAACATCCAGGACCGCAAGCACGCGGAAGACCCGGCGGCCTTTCCGCGCGATGCGCGCACCGCGTTCCTGATGGAACCAAAGGAGCACCTGGCGGTGCTCAACGAAATCGATCGCCGCCAACTCGCGCTTAGAATCGTCTATCATTCGCATCCCGATCATGAGGCGTATTTCTCTGAGACGGATCGAGCCCAGGCCTGCTCCTTCGATCCCTCGGAACCGGACTACCCGGACACCGCTTATGTCGTACTGTCGATTCGCGCGGCCAGGTTTGTCCGCGCAGCCGCGTTCGTGTGGGATCCGACCGCCCGGGAATTCGTCGAGAGCCCCCTTGAGGTCGAGTAGGCGGCCAGCCGGAGGCCGGTGCCGCAAGAGACTGCGTGAATACCTCGCTCTTCGACTCAGTCCGCGTCGAAACCTCTCAACGCGACTTCCACCGATACCTCGCGAGCACCTTCCTGGCGACCATCGCGATGATGATTCAATCGGTAGCGGTCGCGTGGCAGGTCTAGGACCTGGTCCGCGAGCCCCTCGCGCTCGGCTATGTTGGCCTGTTGCAGTTCCTGCCGCTCGCGCTCTTTGCACTTCCCGCGGGAGCGCTGGCCGACCGCGTGGATCGCCGTGTGATGTTAGCGGCAACCTACCTTCTTCAGACGCTCAGCTCGCTGTTGTTTGTCGCAATGGCCCTGGCGCCGCCCCATAGCATCTGGCCCTTCTATGCAGTGCTGGCTTTGTTCGGCACCGCAAGAGCCTTCGCCGCGCCGGCATCGCAATCGCTTCTACCGAGGCTGGTAACCGAAGAGCGATTCCCGCGTGCGGTTGCGCTGACGTCATCCATCCGCCAGACCGCCGTGATTGTCGGCCCGGCACTGGGCGGCGCGATCTATCTGGCAGGTCCCGCAATCGCATACGGCACCTGCGTGGCCTGCTTCGTCGCGGTTGCCGTACTGATCGCCACGCTGCGCACCCCGGGTGCTCCGATGGCGCCCTCCACGGGCAGCACAACTCTCGGCCACGTGACCGCCGGTATGGCTTACATCTGGCGCCAGCAGGTCATCCTGGGCGCGATCACGCTGGACCTGTTTGCCGTGCTGCTCGGAGGTGCAACCGCGCTCCTGCCGATCTACGCGCGGGATATCCTGCATGTGGGTCCGATGGGGCTTGGGTTGCTGCGCAGCGCTCCCGCCTTGGGCGCCGCAACGCTGGGCCTGACCCTCGCGCGCAGACCGCTTGACGCGAAGGTCGGAACAACCATGTTCGCGTGCGTTGCAGGCTTTGGTTGCGCGACGATCGTCTTCGGCCTCTCACGCAACTTTGCGCTGTCGTTAGCCGCGCTGGTCATCCTCGGAGCCTCGGACATGGTCAGCGTTTATGTTCGATCGTCGCTCGTGCAACTCGCTACGCCGGATGCAATGCGCGGTAGAGTATCTGCCGTAAACTACCTTTTCATCGGGGCTTCAAACGAGCTGGGCGAATTCGAATCGGGGGTGACCGCGGCGTGGTTCGGGACCGTGCCTTCGGTGGTTATCGGAGGGCTGGGGACCCTCGGGGTGGTGGTGCTTTGGATGCTCATGTTCCCGGACTTAGGTGGAGTAAACCGCCTGGCGGATGTGATTCCGGAGTGATCCGGTCAAAGTTACTTTTGGCTTTTGCAATGATCCGTTTTGCCAGGTAACGCTCCTGAAACCATTGTTGACGTTGCACGTCTATTTTCAGGAAGCTCATCAATTGCGCAACGGCACGGACATTGCTGCAGGTCGGTGTCAGTCGAAATAAGGAGCACCGCGCACACCTTTTGGGCAATCGGGTACCTTAATTCGTGCATTTGAAAAAATAACAGGCTTTTCATGATTCATTCAGGGCAGGCATGAACTCAACCCGCGAACGCGATTTCCGCCTCGACTTTTGTCGCGGCATCGCACTGATCGTGATCTTCATCGATCATGTTCCGGGAAACCCACTTTCCTCCTGGACTCTGAGAAACTTTTCTTTCTGCGATGCCGCCGAAGTCTTTGTCCTGATTTCGGGGATGGCAAGCTACCTGGCCTATGGCTCGCGCTTGAGCAAACTGGGGTTTAAAGCGTGCGCGAAGGCGGTGGGGCGCAATTGCGCCCGAATCTATCTGGCGCACCTGCTCCTCATCGCAGGAATCGCCGGGTTGATGATGTGGATAGCGGGACGTTATTCGGGCGCCGATTACCTCGACTCTCTCAAGCTGCAGTGGATCGCGGAGGACCCGCGTGGGGCTATCTTCGCTGCCGTTACGCTTTCCTATCTGCCGCGGCTGATGGACATCCTGCCCATGTACGTTCTGTTGCTGGCAGCCGCTCCCTTCCTGATCGTGATCATCAAGCGCGACTATCGAATCGCGCTGTTGATTTCTTTTTTCGTTTACCTGCTCGCGTGGAACTTCGGATGGAACCTGAGTGCAGACCGCTCGGGACGCGAATGGTACTTCAATCCATTCACCTGGCAACTCCTCTACACGATCGGCTTGGTGGTTTCTCATTTGAGCAAAACCGAACCAGAAAAACTGCCATGGGGTGACCGGTGGTTGCGGGTCGCGATCGGATTCCTGGCGGTCACCATGCTGATTGCATGGCCGCTCAATCAGTTCGGCTTCACCCAGATGGCGCCCTTCTCCTACATCTGGCCAGCCGACAAGACCTATCTGTCCCCTCTCCGCATCATCAACGTTCTGGCGCTGCTCTACGTATTTGCGCATTACGTCCCGCCCAAGGCGGCGTGGCTCAAGAAGCGAGTGGCCGAACTGTGCATCTCGTGCGGACGCCATTCTCTGACCATCTACGGACTTGGGTTGCTGCTCAGTTGCGTCGGATACGTCGTTATCCAGGAGAGCAGCGCGCGCGCCGTCGCCAACCTCGAGGTCAATGTGGTGGGCATCGCGCTTTTGCTATTGACCGCCGTGATGCTTGACCGTCGCGACGATGCGCGCCGGGCGGCGGCGCCGGCCCTTCGAATTCGCCGCGAAGGCAGCGCGGCTGCCTGACTCCGATCAAATTCACCGGGACGGATTGCGCATGATGGACGCCCGCGGCCTGGCATGCGACAGCGCGGCTTCGGGGCGGTCTGATGGAGCTCTCTCCAGGCCGCTTGGAAACGGTCGAGTTTGCGCGCTTTCATGAACAAGGTCCAGCTGCGTCGTGATTCGGAGTCCGGAGCGGGGTTGAAGTCGCGCCGTTTTACCTCGACAAAACCGGCGTGCTTGAGGATTCGGGACAGGATATCGCCGTCATGGGCATATTTGTGTTCGCGACCTGGCGGGACCGGTAATTGGCCGGCTGGATGAGCGGCATCTGGGCGGCCTTAAGCCCAGGACCGGATTTCCACTGATGGACAGAGGTGGGTGGGCTTTCCCCCGCGTCGGCTGTTCGCGGAGTCAGCGATCGGCGTGAAAGGCCGCCTCTTTGGCCGCCGCGTCGAGCGAGAGTCCGCGGGTTTCGTCGATTATCATGCCGAACAGGATCGCGCCCGGGATACCCAGCAGGCTGAGCCAGCCCGTCATCACCGAGATGCCGCCAGCGGCCGCCGCCAACGTCGCGATAGTCGCTTCGGCGCTCACCGCGCCGAACGCGGTGGTAAGTGCTACCCATCCCATCATTGTGCCTCGCAATGCGGTCGGCAGAAGTTCGGTTACCGCGGCCACCGAGGCAACCGTGAGCGCATTGGTCGTGGCATTCATGAAAAGGAATGCGACGCCGAGCCACAGCGCCGGATGGGCGAAATGGTCGGGTGGGCCCCAGTAGTAGGCGAGCGCGACTGCGGAGGTCGCGCCGCCGCAGGTGACGATGGTCGGAACGCGTCCAAATCGCTCCGCGGCCCACGCACCAATCGGAAAACCGAGCATCCCGACCCCGCCGCCTATGATAGTAAGCGCGCTGGCGAAATCGGCCGAAAGTCCGATGACCGAAACCGCGTGGAAATAGGAATACGAATTAACTCCCTCTGCTGAAAAGTACGCGAGTAAAGAACAGACAATTATGGTGACTGCACGCTTTCGATAGAGCGGCACAAAGATGTCGTAGAAGCGAGTGGGCTTTGACTCCACCTCGCGCGCTTCGCGCCGCCAGCGCGTGCTTTCCGGGATAGAGCTCACCACGGTGGGTAAGATCGCAATACCCGCGACTGGAATTGCGAGCAGCCACCGCCATGACATACCGAGCCTGGAATATACGGGGGCAAGAAAGACGCAGAGTCCTCCGCCAACAGCAGTCGCCAATCCGGCCCAGCTCTGCCCATCGGCCCGCCGCCGGACCGGGAGGAGCTCCGCCAACATGACGACCGAGCAGGTCAGGGCTGCTCCAAGAAACGCTTCAACGACGATGATGAAAGCAACGAAAACGACGACTTGCTGAGCTGTCGCCGCGCCCAGGGCTGCGATCGGCATCGCGATGGCCGACCACATCAGGACGCGCCTGCGTCCGATACGATCCGCCATCCGAGCCAACGCCAAAGCACCAAAAGAAGAGAGCGCAAACCCGGCAAACACCTTGGCCATGGCTGGGTCGCTCAGCTGGAAGTCCTTTCTGAGCCAGTGGGCGGCGATGGTGGGGATGGCCGCGGCGTAACCTTGAAAACCGAGGACGACCAGCAGCATGGCCACCACGCGCCACGGAATCACCGCGCCGTACGCCGCTCTAACGGCATCCTGGGCGACATCGACATCGCCGGTTAGGGCAGCGTCTAAACCCTGCGAGTGATTCTCCATCAGCTGGAAAACCGTCTAGGGGTCATTCCTGAAGTTCAAACACCGGCGCGCGCGCGGCCATCTCGCGGAATGATTCAACCGGCGCGCCTTTTGGAACCGGATAAAAGCGCTGAACCTGGGCCGCGTAGCGATCCAGAAATTCCTTGAGAATCGGAGCTCGGGCACTGACTTCGAGTTCCCGGACTCTGAACTCCGTTCGTTGGCCCGCCTTTTTCAGTAAGATCGATCCAGCGGCGCGGGCGTTACGGACCCATCCGGTTTCTCCGCGAACCGCTACAAGATATCTGCGTCGGCCGATTTCGAGAAGGTTGACCGGCGTTGCGTAAACCCGTCCGGTCTTTCTGCCTCGAGTCTCAAGCAGGTAATTGTAGCGAGCGCCGATTCCAACGCGCAGCAAAAGGCCAAAGCACCGGTTGAAGATCCGGTCGGCAGTACTTTCCTTAAGAAAGTATGGCTTCTCGCTAGCCACTTTTCCCTCCGCTCGCCAAGTATGGGTAAACGAAGAATAACTGAGCCAAAAGCTTGGCAGCAATTGGCGATTCGGGCTTTGACAAATGAACGTTCATTCAATACCTTACGGATTGGCTGCTTCTCGATCGCAGATGCCAAACGAGGCCCTCAAATCTTCGCCTCATGATGAGGCGCTCGCCGTTCAGCGCCGCCGGCAGATTTTTCTGGCCGCATGCCGTGTCCTGGAACGCAAATCATTTCATGAAGCCTCGGTCAAAGAACTTGCGCTGGAGGCCGGGCTCGCCGCCGGATCGATCTACGTTTACCTGGAAAGCAAGGACGAGATACTGGTCCTAATCGCGGAATCAATGGTTGCCGAGCTGGTAGATCAACTGCCGCTCATTCATGCACGTACGGGCGAGGACCCACGCCTTGAGCTAGCGGCCGTGATGCACGAGATCCTCAATATCATAGATCGCTACCGGAAGGCGTTTGCAGTACTGCATCACGAAGCCCGCTACCTGGCGCAGCGGACCCAATACAAGGCAGCGATGAATAAGATCGGCGATCGCTACCTGTCGGCGGTGGCCGAAGTGATCGAACGAGGGCGCAAGGCCGGCGTTATCCAGACCGAAGACGTACCGTCCGCCGTCCACGCCATTCACATGCTCTGTGCAGGATGGGCGATGGGCGGTCATGGGCTGCGCCATTCGGACAAAGAATCTTACTGGCGCGAGATATCGCGGTTGGTCGAGGGCCGCTTTCTCGCGCCGCGGGTCGAACCCAAGACCGACGGCCGCGAGGAGTTATAGACGATGGCGTTTTACGATCGACGCACGCTCGATGGCGTGTACAGCGTCCGCCAGAGCGTTAACCACATCATGAACTACCGCTTCGCCGAAGAGCGAATGATGCGCATGATGGCGGGATGGATCGCGCTAACCCCGGAGATTCCGGTTAAGCTCGAAATGGCCAAGCAGGTATATGAAGACGCCCTGCACGCAGATGCACTCGGCAAGCGACTCCCGGAGTTGCGTGCACAAGCGCAAGTCTCCAGGCCAGCGAACGAAAACTTCGCCTCGTTTATCCAGGAGATCGAAGACAAAGAAGAGTGGGAAGACACCATCGAGCGGCTGGTGGGAATCTATCGGGTGCTGAAACCTCACCTCATCGCGCACTACAGCGCGCACGTGACGGCCGCCAATCCGGTTTATGAACCGCCCACCATTCGAATTCTCGCCAGCATGCTCAAGGAAGAAACCGCGCATGTCGAAAAGGGGTTGGTGCTGCTCGGTGATCTGGTCGATTCACCTGAAAAAAGCCGGCGTGCCGCTCAATGGCAGGGGCATCTCGAAGAACTGCTGGCCGCATCGGGTGGTGTGACCGGTTTCTCCACCGACCAGGAGGCGCCGCGTAAGGCCGGCCGCAGCTGATGAAGAATCCCGAACTCGACGAGCGAATCGCGCAGCACGCGCGCGCCCTGATTGCGAGCGACGAGCGCGCGGCCGAGGCGCTGGTGACGCCCGCCGGCCTTGCGACCTGGCGTTCGGTCGCGGCGGCAATCGGTGCGCGGCGCCCGCTGGATGGTTACGAGCTGCTGGCCTGCGCCAGGATTGGAATGCAATTCATCGCGAAAACCAGGTTTTCAACTGCGAGCGGCGCGCTCACCTTGCTGATACGGTGGAAGCAGACCGAGGGGGGCTGGATGATCGCGGAAGCGGAAGATGTCAGCGGCAAACGTTCGCCGTGGAGCGACCTTCAGCACTACAGCAGAGAACGCGGAGGCGCGACCAATGCCTGACCTGGGAAATCGCGCCAACGTGATGGGACCTCAGCCCATTGGACCGGTAAAGCACCCCGCGCCCGAGATGATGGCTGCGATCGACCGGTTTTTGACCGTGTTGATGGCCGCAAAACCCGACGAGGCGCTGGCAATGACGGATGAGCGGGCGCGAGAGCGGGTCGCTCAGATCGCCGGTGCCATCAAGCCGGGCGTTTTCAAACAGATGCAGGTCCTGGGCAGGGCCCGCGTCGCGGAACACTATTTCGTAAAGGCGCGCCTGTCAGGATCCAAGGGCGAGTCGATGACCTTGCAATTCCGCATCGGCCCCGACGGCGGCGCCGGGTGGACAGTCAGAGAAGCTGCTGACCTGACCGACGTGAAGTCGGCCTGGACCAAATAGAGAGGGACACGGCGATGGACAAGATGATTCCGGTCGACCGGCTGGCACGCCCCGAGGATCACGTTCTGGTTCCGCTGGACAAGATTCGCGAGGCGCGCCTGGAACAGGGGCTGACTCCGTTCAACGCAATGCCGTTTGAAGAGGACTTTCTCAAGACGCGGTTGCATGGAATCTGCGCCGGAGAATTCCAGGCCATGGAAGCGGCGGGTCGCACCCTGTTCGACTTTCCGGATGCGCCATGGGAATTCCAGCTCGATATGGCGCGCCAGGTCTGGGACGAATCGCGGCATAGCGAGATCTACATGAAGCTGCTCGACTATGTCGGCTCCTATCTCGGCGAATTCCCGGAAAGTGAGGTGCTGTGGTCATGCACCCAGGTCGACGACCCGGCGTGTCGCGTCGCGGGCATCAACCGCGGCCTCGAAGGTCTGGCCTGCGATGTGTTTGAGCAGCTGATTCGGATGGCCCAGAAGATGGGCGATCCGGTAATCGAGCGTGCGGTTGACTACGTGCTGGCTGACGAGATCACCCACGTGCGGATGGGCTCCAAGTGGATGCGCAAGCTTACCGAGGGCGACCCGGAGCGGCTGCGCAAGGCGCAGGCCTTCCAGGACAATATCGACAACCTGTTCAACTTCGGGGGCGGCCGCACCACCCAGGAGGGGGCCGCGCAGATCAAACAGCGCCTGGGCGACCGGGAAGTGGAAATCGACGCTACCCTCACGATCGCCCGCGAGGCGCGTCTGCTGGCGGGATTCACCGACGAGGAAATCGAACGGCTCATCAAGGGGATGGGCAAGAGCGCGGCCTACTAGCCCGCGGCAGGGAGAGCGGCGATGGAACGATGCATACCAGTTGATCGATTGGCGCGGCCCGAGAATTTCGTGCTCATGCGCGGCCGGCAGGTCCGTGAAATCCGTGAGGAACAGGGGCTGGAACGCAACAACGCGCTGCCGTTCGACGAAGAAACGCTGCGCGCGCGCCTGCACGGAATCTACACCGGCGAGCTCCAGGCGATGGAGGCGGCCGGGCGCACCCTGTTCGATTTTCCCGACGCCCCGTGGGAGTTCCAGCTCGATATGGCGCGCCAGGTGTGGGACGAATCGCGGCACAGCGAAATTTTCCAGCGGCTCGTCGAATACATGGGCGCCAAGCCGGGCGACTACGTCGAGACCGAAATTCTGTGGCGCTGCACCCAGGCGGAAGACCCCGCCGCGCGGGTCGCCGGAATCAACCGGGGCTTGGAAGGCCTCGCCTGCGACGTGTTCGATCAGCTCATCCGGATTGCGCAACGCAATGGCGATGAAGTGATCGAACGCTCCATCGACTACGTGCTGGCGGACGAGATTACCCACGTCCGGATGGGCTCCAAGTGGATGCGCAAGCTTACCGAGGGCGACCCCGAGCGCTTGGCCCGCGCACAGGCCTTCCAGGAGATGGTGGACGAGGTCTTCAACTTCCGCGGTGGTCGTCGGCTCGCCTCTGATCTGCAGAAGGACGACGGGATGACCCTCACCATCGCGCGCGAGGCGCGTTTGCTCGCCGGATTTACCGAAGAGGAAATTCAGCGCCTGGTCGAATCGACTCGCAAAAGCGCCGCCTACTAGGGCACCTCTCCAAGCGGGCGGGTGCCGAGCTGCCCGCTTTTGCCTTAAAAATTAAGGCGGTTGAAGCCCAGCTAATGTATCTGGCTTTGACCGTCGTGATTAGCTAATCTAAAAATGAATACGGCGTCGGACCGGCCGCGTCAATTTAACCAGCAATATCGCAGCGGTCGCGACGAGCCGAGCTAGACGGAGTTGAGCCTGTGACCCTGAAGGAAGAGAGAAACGAGATCAAGAACCGGGCACTCACCGAGTGGGTTGCGGAGATCGCCCGTCTGACCACGCCCGATCAAGTGGTCTGGTGTGACGGTTCCGAAGCAGAAAAAGATCGGCTCGCGGCGCTGGCCGTCAAGTCTGGGTCCCTGATTCCGCTGAGCCCCCAGAAAAAACCCGGCTCGTTCCTGCACCGATCTGATCCGAATGACGTCGCGCGCACCGAGCACCTGACCTTTGTTTGCACCCCCAGCCAACGGGACGCGGGGCCGACCAACAACTGGTCGCCGCCGGACCAGACCTACGCGAAGCTGCGCGGATGGCTCAAGGGTTCCATGCGCGGGCGCACGATGTACGTGGTCCCTTACGTGATGGGTCCGCTTGGCTCCCCATTCGCCAAGGTCGGAGTGGAGATCACCGACAGCGTCTACGTGGTTCTCAACATGAGGATCATGACCCGAATGGGCGCGCCGGCGTTGGCGATGCTGGGCGAACGCGAGGACTTCTGCCGCGGTGTTCATTGCACCCTGGACCTGAATCCGGACCGCCGGCTTATCTGTCACTTTCCGCAGGACAACGCGATCTGGTCGGTTGGCTCGGGCTACGGCGGCAATGCGCTGCTCAGCAAGAAATGTTTCGCGCTGAGGATCGCCAGCTGGCAGGGCCGCGGCGAAGGGTGGCTGGCCGAGCACATGCTTATCCTCGGCCTTCAGAGCCCCGCGGGCGACACCAGGTATATTGCGGCCGCCTTTCCCAGCGCGTGCGGCAAGACCAATCTGGCGATGCTCACGCCACCGGCGGAATTCGCCGGGTGGAAGGTCTTCACGGTCGGCGATGACATCGCATGGCTGCGGGTCGGAGACGATGGCCGCCTGTGGGCAGTGAATCCGGAAAATGGGTATTTCGGCGTGGCTCCGGGGACTAACTCGCATTCCAATCCCAACGCGATGAAGATGGTCGGTCACGACTCGATCTTTACCAATGTTGCGATGACCACGGACGGCGACGTGTGGTGGGAAGGCATGGAAACTGCCCCACCGGAAAAGCTGATTGACTGGCGGGGCCGCCCCTGGAATCCGGGCTCCGGCGACAAGGCCGCGCACCCCAACAGTCGCTTTACCACTCCGATGGCCAACAATCCCGCGCTCTCACCTCACGCCAACGATCCACAGGGGGTTCCAATCTCCGCGATCGTGTTTGGCGGCCGGCGCGCGACCACCATGCCACTGGTGCTCGAGTCGCAAAACTGGACTCACGGTGTGTACCTCGGTGCGACCATGGGTTCCGAGACGACCGCGGCGGCGGCCGGCGCGGTGGGAGTCGTCCGGCGCGACCCGATGGCGATGCTGCCGTTCTGCGGCTACAACATGGGCGACTATTTCGCACACTGGCTCCAAATGGAGGGCGCCATCAAGAATCCTCCACGCATCTTCATGGTTAACTGGTTTCGCAAGGGCAGCGACGGAAAATTCCTGTGGCCGGGCTTTGGCGAGAACCTGCGCGTGCTCAAGTGGATGCTCGATCGGATTGATGGACGCGCGACCGCCACCGACACGCCGGTTGGAAGGGTACCGCGGGTTGAGGATCTCAACCTTCACGGCCTCGACACGGCGGGCGACCGCATGCGCGAAGACCTGGCAGTCAAGACCGATGAGTGGTCCGCCGAGGTCGCATCGACGGCCGAGTTCTTCGACAAGCTCGGTCCGGCCATGCCGCCGGCGCTGCGCGACAAACATCGCGGCCTGGTCAATTCCATAAACGGCGCTCGTCCCTAGGCGAACGCAAGCTTGGGGCTTCGCCGATTCGCGCGGCCTGGGTTGCCTTGCGAATCGGTTTGCTCATTCGCAACGACCGAGAACATCAGCGCCACCAAGGCGGAACTCGGGCACGGCGCTAAAACCGCCGCCCTAGTTTATCTCGACCGCGACCGGCCCCCGGGTTTCCAGAATTTCCACTTTGGGTGCTTGCGCGGAACGACGCAACAGCAGGGAAACCGCGCCCTCGCCGACGCGCAGATTTTCGATTTTGAGCCAGTCCAGCCACTCGGGCATCACCGGCGAGTCGATCACCAGGCGGTGGTCGAACCCTCTCACAGAAATTCCCAGCATCGCCTGAACTGTCATGAAGATGCTCGCCGCCGACCAGGCCTGCGGATGACAGGCGACCGGGTAAGGAATCGGACCCGAGCGCTGGTCGCGGGGAAATCCGCAGAATAGTTCCGGGAGACTGCCGGTTTTCAAATGGGCCGCCGCCTGCGTGAGCCCTTCGAGAATTCTCAGGATACCGCGGTGGTGCGAAATCCGTCGCAGGCCGGCCGCGGCGATGGCGTTGTCGTGCGGCCACACGGAACCGTTGTGATAGCTCATGGGGTTGTAGCGTCGCTCGTTGCACGCCAGCGTGCGCATACCCCATCCGCTGAACATCTCGGGACCAAGCAGCCGGCTGGCCAGCGCATCCGCCTGTTCATGACTGAGTAATCCCGCCGCCAGGCAGTGCGCCGCGTTGGAAGCCATCACGCGGCACGGTTGCTTGTCGCGGTCCAGTGCCAGGGCAACCGTGCGTTCATCCTCGAGCCAAAAATCACGCGCAAAGCGCTCCTTCAGGGAAGCCGCACGCGCAATCAGATCGGCCGCCAGCTCCACGCGTCCCAGGCGCCGCGCCACCGCGGCGGTAAGGCGATAGGCGAGATAGACGTAGGCCTGCACCTCGCAAAGCGCTATCGGGGGCCGCGCCAAAGTTCCATCGGCGTGCGAGATCGAATCGAACGAGTCCTTCCAGCCCTGGTTTGCAAGCCCCTTGGGCGTTTCGCGCAGGTACTCGACGTAGCCATCGCCGTCGCGATCGCCCCATCGTTGTATCCATGCGAGCGCGCGCTCGACATGGTTCCACAACTCCGCCGGCAACTTGAGATCGCCGGTGACGTCCACATAAGCTCCGAGCAAGCACAGAAAAAGCGGGGTTGAATCGGTGCTGCCATAGTAGCGGGCGAACGGCACCTCACCGGTCGCCGCAAGTTCCCCGGCGCGAATTTCGTGGACGATCTTGCCGGGTTCCTCGTCGCGAGCGTGGTCTAGTTGCGAGCCCTGCCAGCGGGCGAGCGTCTTGAGGGTTCCTACCGCCACCGCGGGATTAAACACCAACAAGGAAAGCGCGGTCAGGATGCTATCGCGTCCGAACAGAGTCGCAAACCACGGGATGCCCGCCATTACGAAGGTGCCCTCGGCGGTGTACTGCATGATGGAGGTGAGGTCGGCCCTGGAACGGCTGAGAAGATTGTTCAACGGTTCGCTGCTCGCGGTGATGCTGCTCCAGCCCGGATGGTAGCTTGCAATCTCCGAGCGCCGTTTCGCCAGCGTCCGCGCGAATTTAACCGGCCTCTCGGCGGCCGCTGCGGCCTCCTCGCACCCACCGGTGACCTGAATCTCCATCGCGCGTTGCTCGTCGGGCTGCAGCGTCAACCGGAACGACGCGCGGCCGTGCTGAAGCTCGGCCGGCTCGGGATCGAACACCACGCTGGTAAACCGCTTCTTGCCGTCGAGTCCCTGATATTTGAATCGGACCCGATCGCGCGCGACTTCGGGCTGGTAGAAGTGCCCGCGCCGCGAGCGCCTGACCCCGCGGACCTCGAAGAGATCAGCGAAGTCTGCGTCAAACAGGACATCGAGCGGAATCTCGACCGCAAGCCGGGCAAAGTTTCTGACCACCACCCGGTGGCACAGTTCGGATCCCGAGATCACCCAGTTTCGTTCGATCTGGAGCGAATTGAGCGGAAGCGAGGAATCCTCGCCGTCGATGCCGAGATCGGGATTGCTCAGGTTGACGTGCAGCTGTGCGTTCTCGCGCGTGATGTGGGAGTCGAGATAGTATGGCGTCTCGCCGGCCACCTTCAGCTCAAACCGGCTCAGATGGCGGGTATCGCGATGGAAGAAACCCAGCGGCTCGTGCGGAGTGTCGAGCACATCACCACCGCATTCGAAGACGGCAAAGCTGTCGCCGTTCACCAGTGAGCGGGTGGTGCGCCGAGCGATCATCGAGGACGCCTGGACATAAAGGTCGGAGCCGACCTTGATGATGGTTTTCGATTCCGGCTTCACCGGGCGACCCTTCAGGGTCAAGGTGTCAACCGCGGGCTCCAGCGTTGTTAACCGCCGCCGCCTGCCTCGGTTCCGCTGCCGGCCATGACGTTCGCGCACAACCGGAACCACTAACCTATCGGGTTGATCTTAAGGGTTCGCCCTGACGCGAGGCCACCGGTCCCGGGTCAAAAATTGTTCGCGATAGTTCTCGTCCTCGTTACTTTTGTAAAGCTGCGCAGTGATTGACCACGGTGCGGCCTGCTCGGCCCTCCGCGGCACCGCCCTGTCCCGTTTATGTCGGTTCTGGCAAGCAAACTGGTTAATTGGGGTGCTTGCGCAAGAAGGTCGGGATGTCGAGCTTGTCGTCACCATCGAGCAGCGAATTTGGCTCGAGTTTCTCCGCTCCGTAGTCGCCGTCCTCGGCGCGCCTTCGAAATGCCGGAATGTCCAGCACGCTCTCGTCATCGATGCGTCCCATCTTGCGCACCGGTTTGCCGCCTGGAAAGGTGCGCATCTGGGCGGATGGCGTGGCCGGTCGCGGCGCCGGCGGTTGCGAGTCGAGCGGATCGACCGGACGTGTAACCGCGGCCTGGATCGGGGTGGTCAGCGGCGTACCCGCCGACGAATACTTGCCGTGGAGCGCTTCGAAGTCGCCGAATCCGGTCGCGATGACCGTGACCCGAATTTCGTCGTTCAGTTTCTCATCGATCACCGCGCCGAAGATGATATTGGCGTCTTCGTGCGCTTCTTCCTGAATCAGGCTGGCCGCTTCGTTCACTTCGTAGAGCGCCATGTCGGAGCCGCCGGTCACGTTGATGAGCAGACCGCGCGCGCCCTTGATCGAAACATCCTCGAGCAGCGGGCTCGAGATGGCGCGCTGGGCGGCCTCGACCGCGCGATTCTCGCCGGCCACGGTCGCCGCACCCATCATGGCCATTCCCATTTCCGCCATGATGGTACGCACATCGGCGAAATCGAGATTGATCAGGCCGGGGACCGTGACCAATTCGGAAATGCCGCGCACCGCCTGCAGCAGCACGTCATCGGCTTTCTGAAAAGCTTCTTTCAGCGGAGTGTTGCGGCTGGCGACCGAAAGCAGGCGCTGGTTTGGAATCGTGATCAGGGTATCGACCGCATTCTTCAGTTCCCGCAATCCCTCTTCGGCCTGGGCCATGCGCTTGCGGCCCTCGAACTGGAAGGGCTTGGTGACCACACCGACGGTAAGCGCGCCGATTTCGCGCGCGATTCGTGCGATGACGGGGGCGGAACCGGTTCCGGTGCCGCCGCCCATCCCGGCCGTGACGAACACCATCTCCGCATCGAGCAGCAACTCGCGGATGCGCTCTTCGTCTTCGAGCACCGCCTTGCGTCCGACTTCCGGGTTGCCGCCGGCTCCGCGACCGCGGGTCAGCGTCTGCCCGATCGGCAGGCGCACCGGCGCGTGATTGTTCTCCAGGGCCTGTGCATCGGTATTAACCGCGATGAAGTCGACGTTGCGGATGCCCAGCGCAATCATGTGGTTTACCGCATTGCCGCCGCAGCCACCCGCACCGATCACTTTGATGCGCGCACCCGGATCGGGATTGTTTACCAACTCAATCATCTCACTTCCTCCTCCACCACCCACCGGCAAAATTCGCTGATCGCGGTTGTGCTTATGCCGGCGGCGCCGTTTCAAAAGAAATCTCTCACCCAGTCGCTAAACCGGGAACGCCACCAGCCGAATTTGCCGTGTCGCGCTCCCTTGTGGTCCGCACCGCGGTCGCCTTGATGAAGAATCAATCCGGCCGCGGTAGTGTACATTGGCTTCATCAGTTCCTCGGGCATACCTTTCAGATTGACCGGCAATCCCCGGCGCACCGGCACCCCGAAAATTCTTTCTGCCAGTTCCTGAGTTCCTTCCAGCAGCGAAGTGCCACCGACCAGGACCACGCCCGAGGCGAGGTTGTCGGCCACTCCGGAACGCATGATTTCGCGCTGCGCCATCGCGAAAATCTCTTCCATCCGTGGTTCGATGATGTCGGCGAGCAGTTTGCGCGCGATCGCCTTGGGTTCGCGTCCACCCACTCCGGCCACCTGCACCGTCTGGTCGCGCCGCACTACCTGGCAGGTCGCGGCGCCGTAGGCGACTTTCAGCTTTTCGGCTTCGGTAACCGGAGTACGGATTCCCGCGGCGATGTCGCTGGTCAGGTGGTTGCCGCCGAGCGGGAGCACCGCGGTATGCATCACCGCGCCGGAGTGGAAGACGATGATGTCGGTGGTCCCGCCGCCCACGTCGATCAACGCCACGCCCAGTTCTCGTTCCTCCGGAAACAGCGCCGCGTCCGCGGAAGCGAGTGGCTCGAACAGCAATTCCGTCGGCGTCACGCCGGCGCGCTCGCAGCATTTGCTCAGATTCTGCCCGTAACTCTGCGCGGCGGTGACGATATGGATGCGCGCCTCGAGCCTGACGCCTGCCATCCCGACCGGCTGGCGCACGCCTTCCTGGTCATCGACTGCAAATTGCTGCGGCAGGATGTGGAGCACCTGGCGATCGAGCGGAATTGCGACCGCACGCGCCGCGTCGATCACGCGCTCCACGTCGCGGGTGCCGACCTCGCCGCCCCGAACCGCGACGATCCCGTGACTGTTCAGCCCGCGGATGTGCGGTCCGGCCACCCCCGCGACCACCGAACCAACCCGCGAGCCGGAGGTCTTTTCAGCCTCGTCGAGCGCAGCACGAATTGCTTCCACGGTCGCTTCGATATTGACGACCACGCCCTTGCGAAGGCCGTTGCACGGTGCGACCCCGTGACCCAGAAGGGCGAACTCGCCCTCCGGGCTCGCGTCGGCGACCAAGGCGCACACCTTGCTGGTGCCAACATCCAATCCAGTGAGCAGGTTCCTCATGGTTTCAGGGGCTCCTGGGCCTGGTCGTCGAGGCAAGCGCCCCTGGCGCGGTTGGGTGCTCGGACCGCTTGCCGACCGCAGGGTGCAGCGCGGAGGTCGAGGCAGCCTCCGTCATGCGCACCACCGCCTCCCCGGGCGTGGTCATGTCGATCGCGGCGATCATTTGTTGCCGGTCATGCCAGCGGCCAAGAATTTCCGCGGCGCGCCCCATCTCCAGCGGCACCGCGTCGAGGTCGAAAATCACACTGGTGCGCGCATGATCGAGGTACAGCGCTGCGGTTCCGTCATCATCGACACTCATTTCCGAGACCAGGTGCGAGAGCTGCGCCTCGGCTCGGACCATCACCGCGGCAAACTCGACCAGCTCGACACCGGGGGCGTTTTCCATGCCCGGGCCGCTCAGAATCGGCAGGTCGTCGGTCCTGGTTGGGGAAACCGGACCGCGCAGTTCACCGTCCGCAAACAGCCAGTAGAAGCCGTCGTGACGCTCGACGATGGCGATCGGGTCGCCGGTCGCGGGTGTGCGCACACGCCGGCGCCACAGCGCCGAGAACCTGACGCCCACGCGCAGCTCGGCCCGACGCACCTGTTGATCAAGCCATTGCTGGATGAACTCCGAGGATGCCGCCGGGCGAGGGAACCTGCCGGTCACGGAGTAAAAAAAGTCTGATACCCGGACTGCGAGCGCACGCCCGACCGCACTGAAGCCGGTGATCACGCCGAGCACGAAGAACGCGCACAGGACCAGCCCGAGCATCCGGGGGTTCCACCCTGCCGCCGCCTTATTTCCACGCCGCCTCGCCACCCCGCCTCAACCCCGCTTCCCGCTTACCAGTCACCCACCAGCTTGACCTCGGGCTCAAGCCAGACCCCGCTTCGCTCCTTGACCCGGTTACGCGCCATCTCGATCAGCATGCGGACTTCCTCGGCGCGGGCACCGCCCAGGTTTACGATGAAGTTGGCGTGTTGCTCGGAAAACGCCGCTCCGCCGACGCGAGTGCCCTTCAACCCGGCGCCCTCGAGAAGCCGCCCCGCAAAACCACCGGGTGGATTTTTGAAAATCGACCCGGCGTTGGGCACGCCGAGGGGCTGGCGCGCCACGCGCCGCGCATGAACCTCGGCCACCCGCGCCCGCAGTTG
Organism: Deltaproteobacteria bacterium; assembly: GCA_019237115.1. Taxonomy (GTDB): domain Bacteria; phylum Desulfobacterota; class Binatia; order Binatales; family Binataceae; genus JAFAHS01. Next base: position 5,233 of record JAFAHS010000177.1, on the reverse strand, counting down.
CGCGCGATCGCCGCCGGTGAGATCGAATTCGACCCGGGTGATTATGAATCCCGGCGCCAGCGCCGTGCGCCGATACGCAAAGCCGACCTGGTCCCTGGTCAACGACTCGGCCAGGCCCTCGCGGCTTACACCATGAACCAAGGTTACCACCTTGGCGATTTCGCCGCCGAATGCGCCGGCGTTCATCACCAGTCCGCCCCCCACGCTGCCGGGAATTCCTTCGCCGAACTCCACACCGGCCAGTCCATGCTCGACTACCGTTTCTACCAGCACCCCAAAGTCCACCGCGGCACCCGCGACCACGTGGCACCCCGCGATGGTGATTTTTTGAAAGCCCTCGCCCAGACGCACCACCAGCCCGCGTACGCCCCGATCGCTCACCAGCAGATTGGTTCCCGCCCCCAGACAGAAGACCGCAATCCCGTCGCCGTGCGCCGCCGCCATCGCTTCCTGCAGCTCGGATTCGCTCTCGACCGCGACGAAGAGATCGGCCGGGCCTCCGATGTGGAACGAGGTCAAGTCGGCGAGGGGCCGGCGCGCCGCGAAGCGCGCGCCGAACCGTGATTGGAGCTGCTGCTCAAGCGCGCTCATGCAGATTCGCCTCATCGCCGAGCGCGTCAAGAATTTGAGGACCGAGCCGGTAGACATCGCCCGCGCCCAGGGTTACGACCAAATCGCCCGGACGCGATGCCTTGGCGACTTCGCGGGCGAGCGATTTCTCGCCTTCGAGGTAATGCGCCTCGAGATGCCCGCGCGCGCGCAACGCCTCGTAGAGCCGCCGCGAGGAAACCCCCTGAATCGGATCCTCGCCCGCGGGATAGATATCGAGCAGGAACAGTGCACCGACTTCGTCGAACGCCGCGAGGAATTCATCGAACAGATCGCGGACCCGGGTAAAGCGATGAGGCTGGAACACCGCGACAATCCGGCGCTTGAAGGCGGCCCGCGCGGCGCCCAGGGTAGCGCGAATTTCTGCGGGATGGTGCGCGTAGTCATCTAGCACCAGACGCCCGGCCTTCTCCCCCTTGATCTCGAAACGGCGCTGGATCCCGCCAAACTTTGCCAGCGCCTCGGCCGCGAGCGCAAAATCAATTCCCAGCTCGAGCGCTACGCCTATCGCGGCAAGCGAGTTCAGCGCGACATGGACGCCCGGCGCAGGTATCGCGACCGTGCCGAGCCGCTGACCGTCGCCAATCACCTCGAAGCGCGTGGACAGTCCGTCGATGACGATCTTCTCGGCGCGAAGATTGGCGTCCGCGGCGAGACCGTAGGTTATCAACGGCTTGCGGACCTGTGGCAGCAGAGCGCGCACATTGACGCTGTCGATGCACAGCACCGCGGCGCCATAAAACGGGACGCGATTGACGAAATTCGTGTAGGCTTCGCGCACCCGCTCCATCGTTCCGTAGTGATCGAGATGCTCCGGGTCGATGTTGGTCACGATGGCGACGGTCGGAAGCAGCAAGAGAAACGAGGCGTCGCTTTCGTCGGCTTCGGCGACCATGAAGTCGCCGTGCCCAAGCCGCACGTTGGTGCCGCTGTTGCGGATGTTTCCCCCTACCGCGACCGTGGGATCAAGGCCCGCCTCTTCAAGTATCAACGCAACCAGGGCGGTCGTGGTGGTCTTGCCGTGCGTGCCGGCGACCGCGATTCCAAGCTTCGCCATCCTCAGCAACTCGCCCAGCATTTCGGCACGCGCGATCACCGGAACCTTCAGGTCGCGGGCCCGGGTTACTTCCGGATTCGAAAACTTGATCGCCGATGAGATGACGAGCGCGTCGAGCGCGTCGGACAGATGCGAGGGGTGGTGTCCGAATTCGATCTGTGCGCCCAGCGAGGTCAGTCGCCGGGTGGCCGCACTCTGGTGCTGATCACATCCACTTACCGCGAAACCGAGTTGCAAGCTCAACTCCGCAATCCCACTCATCCCCGCGCCGCCTATGCCGACGAAATGGAGGCGGCGCTGACGTGCGAGCAAACCCGATGCGCGTGCCTGAGCCACTTTGGCTAGTTCTCCGCCTGCGCCACATCAAAACAAACGCGGGCCACGCGCGCGGCTGCGTCAGGAAACACGGTGCTTCGCGCGCGTCGCCCCATCTCGGCAAGGCGCGCGGGATCCTCGAACAACGATTTCACCTCGCGGGCAAGATTTTCTGCCAGCTCGTCGTCGTCGTCCACGACCAGCGCGCCGCCGGCTTTCTGGATGACCATGGCGTTGTGCAGTTGCTGCATATCGCGGTGAAAGGGATACGGGACGTACACCGCCGCGCGCCCGGCCAGCGCGATATCGGTAACCGTGCCACCACCGGCGCGCGCGATTACCAGGCTTGCCCGGGCAAGCGCGGCCGGCACGTCCGCGATAAATGGGGCCACCTCGGCGCGTACCCCGGTCTTTTGGTACTCCACCCTCAACCGCTCCACATCCGTCTCCCCACACTGATGGAGGATCGTCCAGTTTATAACACTTTTTCCCCAGATTTTGAAAGCCCCAATTACGCCAAGATTGAGCCGATGCGCGCCAGTCGAGCCCCCTAAAACGAGGATTTGTTTTTGCCCGAGGTCTGGAGGAGCTGGTTCCACCGCCGCCTGGTAGCGGACCGGGTTACCGGTTAGCACTACCTTGTCGGCGCGAAAGTAACCTGCGCTGTCGGCAAAGCTTATGCAGATCTTTCGCGCAAAACGCCACAGCACTCGGTTGGACAACCCCGGCTTGGTGTTCTGCTCCAGCATCACGATGGGGACCCGCGCCGGGATTGCGGCCAATGCCATGGGTGCCGAAGCGTACCCGCCCGCGCTCACTACCAGGTCGGGATGAAAACGCGCGGCCAGCGCGCGCGCCATGCTCAGGGCGCGAACAAACTCGGCGATCGCGCGCACCCGCCCGCTGAGGCTGCGGCCACGAATGCCATGCACTTCGAATAGCTCGTACTGGTAGCCGCGCTGCGGCAGCCACCGGGCTTCGAATCCGTTGGTGGTCCCCGCATATAGAACCTGGGTGTCGGGACGTCGGCGCACGAGCTCCTCGCCCAGCGCGATCGCGGGAAACAAATGACCTCCGGTGCCTCCTCCTGCGATTATCACCCTCATCTCACCGCGGGCCGCCTTCCGAGCGCGAGCAAGGCGCCCAGCGCGGCCATCGCCATTACGATCGCACTGCCGCCGTAGCTCAGGAAGGGCAGCGGCAATCCCTTGGTCGGTATCATTCCGATCACCACCGACATGTTGATGAGCGCCTGCAGCGACAACAGCGCGGTAAGTCCGACCGCGAGCAGGCTGGCAAATCCGTCGGGCTCTTCATGCGCGATGCGCATGCCGCGGAACAGAATGACGCAGAAGAGCGCCATCACCACGGCCGCCCCCGCGATGCCAAATTCCTCGCCCACCACCGCAAAAATGAAATCGCTGTGCGATTGCGGCAGGTAGAACATCTTCTGTCGACCTGCACCGAGACCGACGCCCCAACCTCCCCCCGCACCCAGCGCAATGAACGACTGCACCAGCTGAAAACCGGCGCCGCGCGCAACGATCCACGGATCCAGAAAGGTGGTCATTCGTTTCATGCGGTACGACTTGGCGAATGCCTGGAACCCCAGCACGCAGAGTGCGCCCGCTCCCGCCACCCCCAGGTGCTTCAGCTCGGCGCCCGCCGTGTAGAGCATCACGAACAGGATGACCGAGATCATTACGGTCGATCCGAAGTCGGGCTGCTTGAGCAGGACCAACGCGATGGGGCCGACGATAAGGAACCCCGGCAGCGCGCCGTGGGCAAACGAGCGCATCCGCTCCGCGCGCCGGGACAGGAAATCGGCCAGCAGGAACACTAATGCCAGCTTCACGAATTCCGAGGGTTCCAGAATCAGGGGACCGAGCCGCAACCAGCGGCGCGCGCCGCCGCGCACCAACCCCAGTCCCGGAACGTACACCATCACCAGCATCACCAGTGATATGACGGTAAGTGGGAGGACGAGCCGGCGCAGACCGGTGAGGGAAAACTGGGACAACAGCAGCATAAAGAAGAGCCCGACGATGATGCGCGCAAGGTGCTGTTTGAAAAAGTGGAACGGATCGCCGGTCTTCTCGAGGCCCAGAAAATAGGTCGTGTTGAGCACCATCAACAGCCCCAGCAGCAGCAGCGCCGCCGCCGGCAACCACAGCCACGGATCCGGGCGCCGATACCCTACCGCCTCAAAGCGCCCGAACCAGCTCTTTAAATAAGTTACCGCGTTCCGCATAGTCCCTGAACTGGTCGAAACTGGAACACGCCGGCGACAGCAGCACCGTGTCGCCGCGCCGCCCCGTTCGCGCCGCCCGTTCGACCGCCTCCCCCAGAGTTGCAACCAGTTCCACCTCAATCGCGCCGCCTACCGCTGCCGCGATCCGGTGGCGCGCCGCCCCGATCAGAATCGCGCGCCGCACCTTGCGGCGCAGCGGCTCGATCAGTGGCGCGTAGTCTCCGCCCTTGTCGACTCCACCGGCGATCAAGATGACCGGCGCGGAGACTGCCTCGAGCGCCTCGACCACCGCACCGACGTTGGTGCCTTTGGAATCATCGATCCAGGTGATCCCGCCCCGCTCGCGTACGAATTCAATTCGATGCGCCAGCGGCCGGAAATCCGCCAGCGCCCGTTCGACAGCACCGGGGTCGCAACCCATCGCCAGTGCGGCGGCGGCCGCCGCCATCGCGTTGGCAAGGTTGTGTCGGCCCGGCAGCCGGAAATGCGCGAGGCTGATTTGTCCAGCACGATCATTGATTGCGAACCCGAGCGCGTGTTCGGTGGCCCAGATTGCCGATTCGGTTGCGGGGCGGGAAAGTCCAAACGCGATCACCCGCGCGCGGACCTCTGCGGCGAGCTTCCAGACATTGGGATCGTCGCGATTGAGGACGGCCCAGTCGCCGGACTGCTGATTTTCGAACAGGCGCGCTTTCGCGCGTCCGTAGTCCTGCAGATCGCGGTAACGGTCGAAGTGATCGTCGCTCAAATTCAGATGCACGCCGACCTGGGGTCGAAAGGTTTCGATCCATTCGAGCTGAAAGCTCGAAAGCTCGGCGTCGATGACGTCATAAGCAGCCTGCGCCGCTTCGATCAGCGGGGTGCCCAGGTTGCCACCGACAAACACCCGGCGGCCGTCGTTCTTGAGCATCTCGCCAAGCATGACCGTGGCGGTGCTCTTGCCGTTGGTCCCGGTCACTGCCGCGATCGGCGCGCTGATGAAACGCGCCGCCAGCTCCACT